>CAZNQJ010000333.1:0-2810 GCA_964575205.1 uncultured Campylobacterales bacterium
AATAGTAATTTTGTTAAAATGAATTCGACTATAATATTTTGAAGAAGAAGTCAGGAATAGCGATGAAAATAGCACGTTTTAGCCGGATAGGTTTTATATTGGCAGCAGCGGGAAGTGCCGTTGGGCTGGGCAATATCTGGAAGTTCCCCTACATTGCCGGTCAAAACGGGGGAGGAGCCTTTGTTTTTGTCTACCTGATCACGGTGTTTATGATCGGCTTTTCGGTGATGTTGGCCGAGATGCTGATCGGTTATCTTGGCCGCCGCGACAGTGTCGGAAGTTTCGAAGAGCTCGCTCCGCGTCATAAAAGTCTCTGGAAATACGGTGGATTCATGAGCATTACGGGGCTTGTTATCATGATCTTTTATTCGCTTGTTATCGGCTGGATCTTTCATTTTATTGTGCTCTCTTTTGGCCCGCTTCCCTCTTCCGTTTCGGTTGCAAAAGAGACGTTTGATGCGCTGATCGCCGCTGATATCGGAACGCAGCTCTTTTACCATACGGCTGTTTTCGTGATCGTTACAGCCGTTGTGGCACGCGGTATAAAAGGGGGTATTGAGAAGCTCAATATGATCCTGATGCCAGTTCTCTTCGGCATCGTCGGTGTGATGTTTCTGTATGCGACAACGCTCAGCGGGTTTGGCAGCGCCTGGTATTTTATGTTCACCCCTGACTGGAGTAAACTTACTTCGGACTCGCTGGTGACGGCAGTCGGGCACGCATTTTTCACGCTTTCGCTGGGGATGGCCTCGATACTGACCTACGCCGCTTCACTGCCGAAAGGCAGCAATCTGGTACGGAGTTCGCTGATCGTTATCGCCCTTGATACCGCGATCGCACTTTTGGCCGGGTTGATGCTCTTTACCTTCTTGTACGAGTATGGCGCAGAGCCGTCCGCAGGCCCTGGGCTTGTCTTTATCTCTCTTCCCGCCGTCTTTTACGAGATGGGTGCTTTGGGCAACTTTTTTTCGCTTATCTTTTTCGTGGCACTCGCTTCGGCGGGATTGACCTCTGCGGTCTCACTGGTGGAGCCGATGGTGCAGTATCTGATCGACAGGTTCGGTCTCTCGCGTTTCAAAGCGTCGCTCTTTTCGGGGCTTTTCTTTTACCTTTTGGGGATTATTGCACTGCTCTCTATCAGCACGGAGTACGGGAAGTTCTTTACCTTCGGTTCCAGAAACTTTTTTGACTGGGCTGATTTTTTAACGGCGTCGGTAATGCTGCCGATGGGCGGCCTGCTGATGGCACTTTTTGTCGGGCACATCATCGAGAAAGAGCGTGTCGGGGCACTGTTGAAAAGAGAGTTGGGAGCGTTCTATTCTCTATGGTATTTCACGCTTCGCTATATTGTACCGATAGCGCTTGTCATTGTCATGCTCAATCTCGTCGGTGTCTTTACATTATAAAATACCGTACCGGACGGCCGCTTGTATTGAGCATGGCGTTCGCATGACTTTCGGGTTGACTTTCATCAAACTTGTCTGCTGCTAGTTTTTCCTTTTCTCAAAGAGGAGTTCAGCCTCTTTGAGAGCGTCGGCAAATTCGCTTTTTTTGACATAGCCGATCGTCTCCCAGAACTCCGTTGCGTCTTTGGGATCGATAAAAAAGACGGTCGGAATACGGGGTGTCTGAAACTCCTTGGGGAAGCTGCCGGCATCTTTATTGCGATCAACAATGACCGCAACAAACTTTGCCTTCACCGTGGAAGCGATCGTTTCAGAAGAGAGGGTCTTCTGTTCAAATTTACGGCACCAGGGGCAGTATGAGGTGACAACAACCAGCATGAGCGGCTTCTGCTCTTTTTTGGCGAGTGCAAGTGCTTTCTGGTAATCGGAGTGATACCCTAACTCCTGCGCGGCTTGCGGAGAAGCAAAAAGGGTAAGCATTAAAACAAACAAAAGAGAGATTACACGCATACAAACTCCTTCAAAGAGACATAATCAGAGAAATGCCGTTGTTAAATTATAATCACTTCTACTATGCAAACAGCATTAATTACAGGAGTGATTCGGATGTTTAAAGAAAAAGAGGGAAAACACGCGAAGCGTGTTGACTAGAACTGGATCATCCCGTCGATCGGTGATGAAGCCGTTGCGTAGGGGCGCTTTGGAATACGCCCTGCAAGATAGCTCATGCGGCCGGCGATAATGGCATGCTTCATCGCTTCCGCCATCACCATCGGGTTTTTGGCCTGGGCGATAGCCGTGTTCGTAAGAACGCCGTCCGCACCAAGCTCCATCGCATAGACGGCATCGCTGGCACAACCGATGCCGGCATCCACGATGATCGGCAGATTGACCGCTTCGCGTACAAAGACGATATTGTAGGGATTCTGGACACCGAGGCCTGAGCCGATCGGTGCCGCCAAAGGCATGATTGCGGCCGCTCCGGCATCTTCAAGACGTTTTGCCATGATCGGATCATCCGAGGTGTAGGCCATGATGGTAAAGCCCTCTTTGGCGAGTACTGCACAGGCTTTGATGGTCTCTAAGACATCAGGGTAAAGTGTCTTCTGGGTGTCCCCGATCACCTCGAGTTTGATCAGGTCAATACCTGTTGCCTCGCGCGTCAGGCGGAAGGTAGTGATCGCCTCTTCAGCGGTTACACAGCCTGCCGAGTTCGGAAGGAATTTCACATTGGTGCCGGCAAAGGTGTCGCGCAGGTTCTCTTTGCTGGGATCAGTGATATTCAGACGCCTGACAGCGACAGTGATAAGCTCTGAACCAGAAGCCAGTGTCGCGGCTTTTGTTGTCTCGAAATCCGCATACTTTCCGCTGCCCACGATAAGACGGCTGCCGAGTTCATACTTT
>CAZNQJ010000334.1:0-2808 GCA_964575205.1 uncultured Campylobacterales bacterium
CAAAACAGATCTGCAAAAGATAAAGGTCGAGGCTGTTTTAGGGGTGGTTCATGCCGATACTCTGAAACGGGGCAAAAGCTATAAACTTGAGGGGTATACGTTTGAGAAAATTGTTCTGTTGATGGACAATGCCCTGACTTTCAGGGGAAAAGTAGTGCAGACCACGAACGATGAGATGCGGCTTTTACTGGAGGAGCCGATTGCACAATCATCGTATTCGAAAGGATACCTTGTGTGTGCCGCCGGCAGTTTTCTGGAGAACGACGTGCTTTTGGACCTCGAGTACGGCCACTGTTTGAACCTAAAGCTTTATGGCACCATGCAGGTACATAAAGAGGGAAGATTTGTCGCGAATGCAGAACTCTTTATTAAAAACGGCGATATCGCCGTGGGAATTTTGTAGTCAAGAGAGGGCTTGAAACGTGACAGCCGTCAAAACATCTTCACTTTCTTAGCAGCGGTTATAATACCCGCATTAACTGGTAGGGATAGTCTCACGCTTAGGCTCTTTTTGCTATTATTCCATTACTAAAATTTAACAGATGCGCTGTAACAGATAAGTACTACAGTACAGGCTGGCATAAAACAAGGGTACCGCTCCCGAAGGATGTCTCTTTGAAAATGCCGAGTCGTATCAGGGCCAACAGCTCAATGCAAGGGAGGCACTAAATGCCGAGTCGTAAAAAAGTTTTGATCGGGATGAGCGGCGGTGTGGACTCTACCGTCTCCACCATGCTCTTGAAAGAGGATGGCTACGAGGTCGAAGGGGTCTATCTCAAGCTCCACTCAAAACCGGGTTATCATGAGATCCACCAGGCCAGAGCGCAAAAAGCGGCGGATTTCGCCGGGGTCAAACTGCATATTCTGGATCTGCAGACCGTCTTCAAAGAGAAGGTGGTCGACCCCTTTATCGAGACCTATAAAGAGGGCAAAACGCCCAACCCGTGTGCGCTCTGCAACCGCAACCTCAAATTCGGCGAGATGATGAAGTTCGCCGATCAGATCGGTGCCGACTACCTGGCAACGGGCCACTATATCCAGCATGACGGTACCTACCTTCTGCAGGCCGAGGATGACACGAAAGACCAGTCCTACTTTCTCTTTTACATCAACAAAGAGATCGTGCCGCGTCTGCTTTTCCCGCTGGGCTCGAGACATAAAAAAGATGTCAAAGAGTTCGCGGCGGGCATCGAAGGGCTGGAGTCCTTTGCTTCGCAGGCGGAGTCGAGCGAGATCTGTTTTGTCGAGACCACCTATACCGATGTCCTGAAAGAGTATCTCCAGGTCGACCAGCCGGGCGAGGTGCTTGACGCCGAAGGCAATGTTGTCGGCGAGCACAAGGGGTATATGCACTACACGATCGGCAAACGCAAGGGCTTTACGGTCAAAGGGGCGCATGACCCGCACTTTGTCACCAGGATCATCCCGGAGAAGAACCAGATCGTCGTGGGACTCAAAGAGGAGCTCGAGTGTTTTGATGTCGAGATCAAGGATGTCAACATGTTCGACGGCCGTACCAGCTTCGACACGACGGTCAAACTGCGCTACCGCACCCACGCTGTACCGTGCCATGTCGAGATCCAAGGCAACCGCGGAACCATCAAGCTTGAAGAGCCGGTTCTGGGTGTCGCCTCCGGACAGGCGGCAGTCTTTTATGAGGACAACAAGCTTATCGGCGGGGGCTGGATCGTTTAGTTGTCGGCAAGATGAGAGCTGCGGACTATCCCAAATCAGCTTCTGATCTGACCGTGGTCTGTTTTTGGTATCGTCAGCTTCTTTTTTTTTACTCTCTCCTCAGCCTTACTCGATATAATTGCAGTAATATTAAAGTACCCAAGGTGACCCTATGCGCGGATATAAGATTTTTGCCGGTAGTTCGTCTATCGAGTTTGCTCAAGAGGTGTGCAAGACCCTCGATGTTCCATTGGCCAAGGCAGATGTAAAACGTTTTTCAGATGGTGAGATATCTGTTCAGATTGCAGAAAGTGTCCGCGGGCGCGATGTCTTTATCATTCAGTCCACAGGTGCGCCGTCCAATGACAACCTGATGGAGCTGCTGATCATGACCGATGCGCTTCGTCGCTCCTCCGCAAGTTCGATCACGGCGGTTGTACCTTACTACGGTTATGCCCGACAGGACCGCAAAGCAGCACCTCGCGTACCGATCACTGCGAGACTGGTGGCGGATCTTTATGAGACTGCCGGTATCAACCGTGTCGTCACGATCGATCTTCATGCCGGACAGATACAGGGCTTCTTCAGTATTCCGGTGGACAACCTTTACGGTTCGATCGTCTTTAAAGAGTATGTGCAGTCCAAACGACTTCCTAACCCGGTCGTCGCTTCGCCGGACATCGGAGGGGTGGCACGTGCACGCTATTTCGCAGAGCAGCTCGGCCTCGAGATGGTCATCGTCGACAAGCGTCGTGAAAAGGCCAATGAGTCAGAGGTGATGAACATCATCGGTGATGTGGAAGGCAAAGATGTTATTATCGTGGATGATATGGTCGATACGGCCGGTACTATGGTCAAAGCCGCCGCCGCACTTAAGACCAAAGGGGCCGCTTCGGTTATGGCCATCGCCACTCACGGTGTACTGAGCGGAAAAGCCTACAGCAACCTTGACGGTGACGGTCTTGATGAACTCTGCATCGCCAATACCCTCGTGACCAAACCGCACGCCAAGATCAAAGTTCTTACTGTGGCACCTCTGTTTGCCGAGGTTATACGCCGTGTCTATCATAATGAGAGTGTCAACTCACTCTTTGCATAAATCTCAAACGGCAAAAACCGTTTTTCCGGAAGATC
>CAZNQJ010000335.1:0-2806 GCA_964575205.1 uncultured Campylobacterales bacterium
TGGCAACATTGAGGGAGGGGTCCGACCGCCTGGTCGCCAATCTGAAAACGAAGATGCCGGAGGTCTATGCCAAGCTAGAGATGCTGCAGAGGCGCGACAAGGTCACCCTCTTTGAAGCGACGGCGATCATACTGGGGCTTGACGACGAGAGTATGCGCGGTGTGACCAAAGAGGCCCTGAAGTTCATCGGCAAAGGGGGACTTCAGATCGATACTCGCGTCAAAGACAACCGTTTCGACCACACGGCATTTTTATCGAGCATCGTCAGTTATCAACTGGCCGACGTCGATACGGTCCTGCTGAGCTACTCCATCTTTGAGTCGTTCGGCGACTATATCAATGCGCTGCTGCAGGAGATCAAAGGCAAAACGAAGGCGGAGCATATCATTCTCTGCGGCAGCCATTTTGCGAACCACCCCCTCTTCAGCCGGGTGCAGCGCAACCTGAAACAGACGCCGCCGCTGATGAACGTCAACTATCCTATCGGTAAGGAGAGTGCCGTTGTCGGCGGTGTCTACCTTTAAACGCATCAGGGTCTCCGTCACCGGCATCGTCCAGGGCGTAGGCTTCCGCCCCTTTGTCTACCAGCTGGCGCAGCGCCTCGCTCTGTCGGGTTTTGTGCGCAATGATGCAGGGGGGCTTATGATCGAGGCAGAAGGCGATCCCGGAAACCTGGGCGCTTTTCTCACCGCCTTGGAGACCACGCCGCCGCCGCTTTCGCGGATCGACTCGCTGAATCAGGAAGAGATTGATACCACCGGCGAAGAAGGTTTCACGATCCGAGGTTCCGACAAAGGAGAGGCAAGAACGATGGTCTCGCCCGATATGGCCATCTGCGATGCCTGCGCCGCCGAGATGCGCGATGAGAAGAACCGGCGCTATAACTACCCTTTCATCAACTGCACCGACTGCGGACCGCGCTATACCATCATCAGGGCACTTCCGTATGACCGGCCCCAGACCTCCATGGCCCCTTTTAAAATGTGCAAGGCGTGCCGCTCGGAATACAGCGATCCGGGTGACCGGCGCTACCATGCCCAGCCTATAAGCTGCTACGAGTGCGGGCCGACCCTCTCGCTGCTGAGCCTTGACGGCAGTGTCTGTGCAGAAGAGAATGAAGCGCTCAACCGCACCTGCCAGCTGATATTGCAGGGAAAAACAGTGGCGCTCAAGGGGCTCGGGGGGTTTCATCTCATTTGCGATGCGCTCAACGAAGAGGCGGTATCTGCGCTTCGGTTCAAGAAACACCGCCCTTCAAAACCCTTTGCCGTGATGTTTAAAGACTTCGAAAGCCTGAAAGAGGCGGCCGATATTACCGCGGAGGATGCGCGGCTCATCCTCTCCAAAGAGCGGCCGATCGTGATCGTAAAGAAGAAGGCGAACAGTGCGCTTGCGGCGTCGGTAGCGCCGTCGATAGAGAAGATCGGCCTCTTTCTGGCCTACACGCCGCTGCACCTGCTCCTGCTTGAAAAGCTGGAGCGCCCCGTCGTTGCGACAAGCGCCAATATCAGCGATGCCCCGATCATCACCGATGCGGCAGAGATCATAAAGCAGCTGGGCGAGGTCGTGCATGGGGTCCTGACCTATGACCGGGAGATACTCAATGCCTGCGACGACAGCGTCGTCATGATGGCGGGTGAAGCGAAGCTGACGCTGCGCATGGCGCGCGGCTATGCACCGAAGAGCCTGCCGCTTCGCAAAAGGGCATCGAAGAAGATCCTGGCCGTCGGCGCGAACCAGAAAAACAGCATTGCCCTGGCTTTTGGCGATCACCTTGTTCTGTCGCCGCACATCGGCGACCTGGTCTCGCTGGAGGCGTTTGTCTATTTTGAACGTACGCTTGAGACCTTCAAACGGTTGTACGGGTTTGAACCCGATATCATCGTCTGTGACAAACACCCGGGCTATGAGACGGCGAAGTGGGCGAAGCAGTTTGTCCAGAAGAGACCGTCTGTTCAGCTGATCGAAGTGCAGCACCATTACGCCCATGCCCTGGCCTGTATGGGAGAGTACGGTCTAGATGAAAAAGTGCTGGCCTTCTGCTTTGACGGAACAGGCTACGGCGATGACGGGACCTTGTGGGGCGGAGAGGTCCTGATCGCCGACCCTCTTGTTTACGAGCGGGTCGGCCACCTCCGCCCCTTCCGCCTGCTGGGCGGAGAGAGAGCGGTCAAGGAGCCGCGCAGGGTCGCGTTAGCGCTGTTATTCGACTGTTATACCCTCGATGAGCTCCTGCAGCTGGATAATCCGGCGGTTAAAAGCTTTACGCCGGTCGAACTGCGTACGATGCACAGGATGTGGGAAAAGGGGATCAATGCGCCCTTGAGCAGTTCGGTAGGACGCCTCTTTGACGCCGTCGCTTCACTCGGCGGCATCGCCCATAAACTCGGCTATGAAGGCGAGAGCGGGCTGCTCATAGAGAGTGCTGCCGCCGAAGCAGAGAGCGGTAGCAGATTCCGCTATGTGATCGAGAACGGTGAGATCGACTGCCGGCCGATGGTCAAAGAGGTGCTGGCGGCCGCCTCAAAAAGCGAGATCGCTTCGAGGTTCATCGCCACGCTCAGCGACATAGTTCTTGAGACAGCAGAGCGCCACCCCGGCCTGCCGGTAGTGCTGAGCGGGGGTGTTTTCCAGAACCGCCTGCTGGTGGCCGGGGTGACCAAAGCGATGAAAGCGCGCGGAAGACGCTGTTATATCCAGCAGGAGACGCCGGTCAATGACGGCGGGATCGCCTTGGGACAGCTCTATCATGCGCTGCAGATAACAGGGAGAGAAGATGAATAGACGAATTGCACTGATCGGCTCG
>CAZNQJ010000336.1:0-2806 GCA_964575205.1 uncultured Campylobacterales bacterium
GCAAACAAATCCCACCCTCTTTGGATTTTTGAAAAACACTTATCTTTACCTCTACTTTATCACAAAATACCGGGGACAAGTATTCAATCCTGAACTTACAACAGCTCTTTTCTTACCTTGACAACCACTTTTTTCACCAGTTCCGATTCCGCACCGATCATCAGCCCTGCCATATGCGCATCGTGAGGGTAAAGCATCACAAAGGTTCCTGGGAAGAGATTGACGCGGGTCTCTCCGGGTGAAGTCCGTTTGTAGAAGACAGCATCTCTGGATGCGTCGTAGGGGGTAGCAACACTCAGGTCGCCGCTGAAAGCACATTCGAACCCTTCGCCGCCGACGATGACGGTCTGGATATCCACGTAATTTCGGTGCGACTCGAAGACGCCGGTTTCCGGCGCAGTCGTGTTATAGCTCATGACGATGGCGAAGATGTCGTCGCCGTCTATGGCGTATTTCATGTCGGACGAATCGGGCGTCAGGGTCTCCAGAAAGGCAAAAACGCGTCTCCATGCCGCTTTGAAGTGGTACTGCTCAAAGTTTTCCAATCTGTCGATGATCATCGCTGTATCCTTTCGGGCATCTTAGCGCTCTAAAAGCAAATATAACAGAGGCAGAAGCTGTTATTCCAGCTCCGCCAATCTTATCTCGTACTGCTCCATGATCTCGTCAAGCTCGCTCTGCGCTGTCTCCATGCGCTCGAACTTCGCTTCGATCTCACTCTCTTTTTGGGCGACAAGTTTTGAAAGTTCCATCACTTTGCTGCTGTCAGAACTGTTTGAAGCGGCGATCAGCTCTTTATGATGCTCTTTGAGCAGCATCTCCGTCTCCATAATGAACTTCTCGAGCTTTTCGACCTCTTTTCTTAGCGGAGAAGTGTGTTTGCTTCGTGCGCGTACGATCTCGTTTCTGGCTTTTTTGTTCTCTTTGCTATTGGCGTTGGAGCTGCCTTTCTTCTTGGGCTTGGACTCCTGCACATCGTCCTCATCCCAGCCGATCTTTTCGAGGAAGAGGTCATAACCGCCGTCAAAAAACTCGGCACCCTCTTTTGCGAAGATGATAAGCCTGTCGGCGACACGGCGCAGAAGCTCTTCGGAGTGGCTGACGATGATGGATGAGCCTTTAAAGTTCTTGATCGCCACCGTCAGCGCTTCGATAGAGTCGATGTCGAGGTGGTGGGTCGGTTCGTCCAGGAAGAGAAGGTTGGCCGGGCGGGCGAGGATCTGCCCCAGCATCACCCTGCTCTTCTCCCCGCCTGAGAGCAGAGAGACCTTCTTGTCGGCGCGGCTTCCGCTGAACATCATCGCCCCGCAGATGCCCCGCACGTTTGCAGCACCCAGCAGCGGGTTGGCGGAATAGATCTCGTCGATGATCGTGCTCTCGGGATTGAGACGTGAGATGTTGGTCTGGCCGAAGTGGCCGACAGAGGTGGAGCTGTGGAACTCGACCGAGCCGTGAAGCGGTTTCAGCTCACCGGCGATGGTGTTCAGAAGGGTCGATTTACCCGCACCGTTCTTTCCGATGATCGCGAGGCACTCCCCTTTTTCAAGCGTAAAGGAGATATCTTTGAAGAGGATCTTTTCAGGGGTATAGCCGAAACTCAGCTCTTTGACCTCAAGCAGCACCTTCGCGGGTGTATCTTTGAAGTTGAAATCGAATTTCAGGGTGGAATCAAACCCGAGGTCTTCGAGCAGTTCCATCTTTTCGAGCTGCTTGACTTTGGACTGTGCAAGCGCGGCGGTCGAGGCGCGCGCCTTGTTACGGGCAATAAACTCTTCCAGCTCTTTGACCTTTTTGTCCTGGGAGATTTTCTGTTTCGCATACAGCTCTTCATTCTCTTTGAGCTGGTCGTAAAACTTATGGGTATCACCCGGGATCAGAAAGAGTGAACGGCGAATGAGTCCCATCGTGTGGGTGGTGATGCCGTCCATGAAGTCCCTGTCGTGGGTAATGAGGATCACCTCGCCCTGAAAGGCGCGCAGAAACGACTTCAGCCATCGAAGGGAGAGAATGTCGAGGTAGTTGGTCGGTTCGTCCAGCAGGAGCAGGTTCGGCTCGGTCACCAGAAGCTTGGCAAGGTTGATGCGTATCTGGTACCCGCCCGAGAAGGAGAGCGGGTCTTTCTCAAGGTCTTCCTGCCCGAAGCCCAGACCGAAAAGGATCTTTTCGACCCGGTAGACATCGTATTTCATATCTTCCGCCAGTGCCAGCGCCGCCTCTTCGCGCAGAGTGGGTTCGGAAAAATGAAGGTACTGTTTCAATGCACCGATCCGGTACCCTTTGGGGATAATCACTTCACCTTCATCAGGGCTCTCTTCGCCCAGGATCAGTTTAAAAAGCGTCGATTTTCCGCTGCCGTTTCGACCGACCAGACCGATTTTATTACCGGGGTTGAGTTTGAAATTGAGGTTGCTGAAAAGCTCCTGGTCGGCAAAGCTTTTGGAGATGTTGGACAGTTGTATCATGAGACTCTTTTTGTATTATTAATATTATGCGCATTATAACAAGTTGCATCATCAAAGTGGTTTGGTAGCGCTTGCCGTGGATAGATAAATGCGGCAAGTTTTATTCAAAAACAGCGTTTTCAGGACTGTTGAAGAGGGAGCAAAGCTAATGAGGAGACGCCGGGCCTCGACCATACGCCCCCTCATCACTTCTTTAACAGATATCCCTGCTTTGACAATTACCCATTATCGGCGTGAACTGCGCTAAAGAAGTTCTATAGCGCCCTTGATAAAGAGATCAAAGGCCCGTGTTGTTCACGTTGTCATCGATAGTGATGCTGATGCTGTCGGCTCCGTTACTGTAT
>CAZNQJ010000337.1:0-2801 GCA_964575205.1 uncultured Campylobacterales bacterium
GAGAGATGCCACCGACGCGCTGCGCAAGCTCAAGAACCGTGTAAAGAAGATCATTAAACGCTATAACGTAGTGTAAATACGCCAAAGGGCACTTCCAGAAAGTGCGCTATGGCTGTCAACACAATTTATAGCAGGGCCTCCGCATCAGAACCTTTAACGTCATTTCCGACGCTTTAAAGCAGAGAGTGTTCTTCGCTTTTTACCTGCATAGGGTTTTAATAATTTTTTATAAATGTCAAAACTAGCAAGCACTTTCATTTTACTTCTACCTGTATATATTCCTTTATGTCTTCCATCTTTTCTATCATCGCTTGTTCGCTATGAAACTTCATTAACAAGATGCCTAAAGTACAATCATAATATTCAAAACAGATATGAAAGAGAGTTCAATACAATGATACGCTCTTCATCGCTAATTGTCTTCAGATTAAAAAATTTGAAATCGTCCATTAGATGATCGTCAAATAGAAAAATTAAAGAGTCAGTTTGCAAGAGGGGAGGAAGAAAAAAGCAAGAAAACGGTCAACACACCAGGGAGACCGTTTATGCCCACGATTTTAACACACTAATCTTATACACTTCTGACATCAACATCATATAAATTTCAAAGACACCTTTTATTAAGTCTATTTATGAAGACAATATGATTTTGTTATCAAAGTGCTCTCATGGATTAATTCATACTATTTGCCTCAATTTAAACTGTCTATATTTTGACGAGAACGCCTTAAAATATATTTTTAATACTACGGTTCATCTAAAGAAATAAATGCTCTGAAATCTCTTATTTTCACATGGTGCATAAGATGTGAATAAAAAGAGGCGATTTAGAACAATTTTGTCATTTTATACTAAATTTCAGAATAGATTTATATAAATATAATCTTAATCATGATTTTCCCTTTGGCCTACCTATTCCCTAAAATAGGGTGCCTCAAAAAAACAATTATAATAAAAATTTATCTATTTTATAGGTATATTTTTTGAGAAATAGTTTTTCACATTTTTAAAATCTTATTCTTTTTTCAGAGTTTTTTCAGCTACATATTTGCATTTTTGTCAATTTCTCTGTCCTAGCCCATAAAATAGGGAGGAATGTTTATGACAACAAAATACAACATCATTAATATTTTGTATCCATATCTTGTAACCCTCTTATTACCCCCGCGTAACCCGTTAGAAATAGAGGCGTTCTACACTTTTAGACTTATTCTCAGGAGAGAACCATGTTTAGCGTAGAACAGGTATTGCGAAATGAACACCCGAAGCTTTTTGAATATCCGAAACTTATCAGTAAGACAAGCGTCTCACTTTTACAGCTTCTTTTGCATGAACAGCACATCAACAACTTTTTAAACGATTATCCTCAGCGCGGGATAGACTTTGTCAACAATGTTTTGGAACATTTGGATATATCCTATAAAATAGATAATAAAGAGATGCTCAATATTCCGGCTATAGGAAAATGTATTGTCGTTGCCAACCATCCGCTCGGCGCGCTTGATGCATTGACATTGATACAGATGCTCACAGCTGTCCGTCAGGAGAAGAAGATCAAGATCGTGGCCAATGTACTGCTTTCACAAGTCAAACAGCTCGAAGGTATCATTATTCCCGTTGACAACATCAGCGGCAAACTCACCAGAGAGAGTCTTCAGGCTATTGACACTGCCTTGCAGAATGAAGAGCTGGTCATCTTCTTTCCGGCAGGGGAGGTATCGCGTGCCGGTATAAACGGCGTATCAGACGGCAAATGGAAGCAGGGTTTTCTAAAGATTGCCAAGCGTACCCAATCGCCTATTCTTCCCATCTATATCAATGCCCGCAACAGCTTGACTTTTTATACGGCTTCGTTGATCTTCAAGCCGCTGGGGGCCATGCTGCTTGCAGATGAGATTTTTAAAGCCAAGAAGAGTGTTTTGGAATTTACAATCGGCGAACTGATTGCCCCGCACACCCTAACGACCATGAACTTGTCGCTCAGTCAGCATACCAAGCTCTTCCGCAAACATCTCTATAAGATCGCCAAAGGCAAAAAGGGGATCTACAAGACGGAACAGTGCATCGCACACCCGCAGTCTCGTCAGATCATCAAGAAGGAGCTAGCAACGGCAGAGCTCCTGGGCTACACCTCCGACAACAAAACGATCTACCTTGTTGACTATGACAAAGCAGCTACGCTTATCAACGAGATAGGCCGTCTGCGCGAATATACTTTTCGGATGGTAGGCGAGGGCACCGGGCATTATAAAGATCTCGACAGATATGATGAATATTATCAGCATTTGGTCTTATGGGATGATCAGGAGCTGGAAGTTGTCGGTGCCTATCGCATCGGCGAGTGCGACTCGATATTGTCCACCTATGGCAAAGAGGGGCTCTACCTCAATGAGCTCTGCACTATGGAGGATGGACATGACCAATACCTTATGGAAGCGATTGAGCTCGGGCGCAGTTTTGTGCAACCGCGCTACTGGGGTTCACGCGCTCTCGACTACTTATGGCAAGGGATAGGGGCTTATCTCAAACACAATCCGCAGATCCGTTACCTGATGGGCCCGGTGACGATCAGCGGCAGCTACCCGACGCATGCCAAAGACGCTCTGGTCTATTTTTACAATCACTATTTTGCACCCAAAGAGCAGACCCTTTTTGCACGCTCACCCTATAGACTCTCCAATATCACGAACAGCGAATTCGGCACACTCTTTTGCGGAAATGACTACAAAAAAGATTTTATTCTTTTAAAAAACTACCTTGCCGCTTTCAATGTTAATGTACCGACCCTGTTCAAACAGTAC
>CAZNQJ010000338.1:0-2787 GCA_964575205.1 uncultured Campylobacterales bacterium
GGATCCGTTTATGGACGAGCTTAACAAGCAGGGCTTGCCTTGGAAGGTCATCGAGCTTTAACAGCATTCCTCTCTTTTTGCGAAAGAAGAGAGGCTCAAAAATCAAACTGCGTTATCCGCCTCTACTTCGGCTTTTCTCACCACTTCACTTTTTTTGGAGCTATTACCGTTTATTGCTTTTGAAGAGGTGTTCACATCTGAAAGAGAACCCTCGGCATCTTTCTCCTGGGCGATATCGACAATGATCTCTTTGACTTTTTTCTGACACTGGTCAGCGACTCTTGTGGCCGGATCGTCTTTTTTGGGGATCAACCATTCGTTGTTGACAAGATTGATATTCTCCCAGCCCAGCGGCTCATAGCTGACATCATCGAGTTCGTAAAACTTATTGCTTCTGATCACATGGTAAAGACGTCTGACATACTCATGGCGCAGTTCGGAGTAGTGGTTAAGATATGAGATGAGCTCGAACGGGTTGTCGGTGTGGAGGCGTGCCGTTCTGAATTTTTTGTACGCGTGCCCTTTCGCCATCATGCGGAAGTAGCTTTCGATGGAGGCTTCAAGATTCGGGTAGACTTTGACATAGACGGTCTTTTCACCTTCTCTTGGAATGCCTGCCGGCATGCGCGGTTCATTCTGATTGTATGACCATACGCCAAATATGTTGTTCGCTTCGAGATAAAAACGCGAAATTCCCCAGCCTGTCTCCAGCGCCGGCTGCGCGATAACGACACTGACAGGGTGCGTGTGCAGGCGTTTTAGCAGGCAGGGATAGCCTTTGACCTTGTAACGGCGTTTCAAAAGCTGTATCTTTGCCTCTTCTTCGGGCGTAAGACTCTCTTTGAGACTGAGTTCGTAGACCATCCGGTATTCGGCATCAAGACGGGCTTTTACCTTTTTGATGGCAGCCACTGTCTTATTTAAAAAGAGACGTTTCGATTTCGGCGTCGCTCCGGGAGCTTTAGCGGCACTTTTCTGCTTTTTGGCGGCAGATTTTGCGGTGTTCTCCGAACTGCCCTTGCTCTTTGCGCCACAGATTGAAATGTTCTGCTCTTCGCCTTGCTGGGCCAGATCATTAAGACCTGTAGTGACGGTAAAGATAACCAATGCGATAAATATGCCGATAATGGCTAAAATAGTCTGTTTCATTTAACTCACTTTTTAGAAAATAGCACTTTTTTTAAGCTAAAATATTGGTGTAGAAAAAATAATAGAAGCGTAATAATAACTAAAAAGTCTGAGAATGATAAATTACAACAACCTTCCAAGCCCTTCATATGTCTGTGATCTGACCCGTTTAGAGAACAATTTAAAGCTATTGGCCCGTGTCAAAAAAGAGAGCGGCGCCAAGGTCATACTCGCCCTCAAAGGCTTTGCGATGTGGTCGACCTTCGATCTTGTCAGTCAATACCTTGACGGTGCAACGGCAAGCGGACTGCATGAAGCACTGCTTGCCCACGAAGAGATGAGAGGGGAGGTCCACACCTATTCGCCTGCCTTTAAAGAGGAAGAGATCGAAAAGATCGCCTCTATCTCCGATCATCTGGTCTTCAATACGCCCTCACAGTTCAAACGTTTCAGCGCGACGGCAAAAGCGGTCAACCCAAACATCTCGATCTCTCTGCGCGTCAACCCTGAGTATTCGTCGTCGCCGGTCGATCTCTACAACCCGTGCGGGCTCTTCAGCCGTCTGGGTACCACCCTCGCCAATTTTGATGAGAGTATCGTGGACGATCTCGACGGCTTGAACTTCCACGCCCTCTGCGAGCAGAACGTTGATGCGCTCGAAGGTGTCCTGGAGGCGTTCGAAGCGAAGTTCGGCAGATACATCGACAGGATGAAGTACATCAACTTCGGCGGCGGCCATCACATCACCCGCAAGGACTATGATGTCGCAAGACTGATCGAAGTCATCAGGGCCTTTAAGGCCCGCCATAACAACATCGAGGTCTACCTGGAGCCGGGCGAAGCGGTCGGCTGGCAGACGGGTGAGCTGGTCGCTACCGTCCTTGACGTCTTCCATAACGGCATGGATGTGGCCATTCTGGACACCTCGGCAGAGGCCCACATGCCGGACACCCTGGCCATGCCGTACCGGGCCGACGTGCGCGGTTCGGGCGAGGCGGGGGAGAAGGCCCATACCTACCGTCTGGGCGGCAACACCTGTCTCGCAGGCGATATCATGGGGGACTACTCGTTTGACAAGCCTTTGCAGGTCGGCGACAGGCTCATCTTCGAAGACCAGATCCACTACACCTTCGTCAAGAATACCACCTTCAACGGCATCAAACTCCCTTCGCTGGTGCTGGTCACGCAAGCGGGCGAAGTGAAGGTCGTCAAGTCGTTCGGCTACGAAGACTACAAGATGCGTCTTTCATAAGCCACTGACTCCAATCAAAACCCATAAGCAGTTTCTGATTGGGGGGTCTGAACGTTCAATAGATTTTAAATAAAGATCTCGGGCGGAAAGGCGACAGGAATAGGGTGGTGCAGCTGAACCGAGATCTTATTCGCATTGCTGTCGGCGAAGAGGCGGTAGGGTACATATAAAAATCGTCCGCCGATCTTGTCGTCTGCTTTGTGGCGCTCTTCGAGATGAATGCGTATGCCGTCGTCTACCGGCGCTTTGTAGTGTTTCGGGATCGTGACGCGGGCGACAATGGCAAGGGCTGTAATCTCTGTCTCCTCGGCTACTCTCTCTTTCAGCATCGCGATGAGTTTTTCATACTGTCTCTTTTCTTCTGTGGTGTCACTCTTGATACTCTGGACATTCCCGTTTTTAAAAAG
>CAZNQJ010000339.1:0-2778 GCA_964575205.1 uncultured Campylobacterales bacterium
GACGAGGCGGCAGCGGTGCTGCTTCTGTTTTCGGCGTTGAAACATCCGCTGAAGTCGTTTTGGATCTGCTTTTTGAAGGCACATAATTGGCCAGCGATACCATCATCGGTTTTCCATCCATGGGGATGGACCGCGGTTCGTTGGGCGAAAAATAGAGGAGTGCCGCAAAAACGCTCCCATGCACGCCGGCCGATGCTAACAATGCTTTTACATTAGCAAGAAATTCCTTTTGATATATCTTTTGTGATATAACGATCGGATTAGAAAAATGCATCGTTTTTTACCTGTTTTCAGATTGGTCGAGATGTGGCCACATCGAGGCAAAAGGGTATCTGGCAATATCGGTCACCGTCGTTCGGCGGTTGATCATACGGATGGAGAGCGGTTCGATCCAGTTCCAGAACTCTTCAATACACGCCGAAGGCATTTTAAGATCGTTGATCGTCTTTTTATACATCATAAGCCATATCTCACGCCCTTTTTCGTCGATCGTAATGTGAAAATGGCGCATTCGCAGTGCAGGATGGCCGTGAACGGGGGTGTAATTTCTGTCGCCGCCCAATGCTTCGACGAAAAAATCGGCGGTCTTTTCGGTCGCAAACGCAAATGCCGCATCATCGGTGGGGAAAAGGGCGCCTATCACGCTTTTGCGCAAGAGAGCATGGTGATAGCGGACCATCTTGCGAATATTTGCTTCGCCCCATCTCTTATGGAGTGTGTTGGACGGGAACGGCACCTCGGGATAGACAAAATCGATTTTTGCTTCGGCGGTGTGCGCCGTTTCGCCGGCAGGCTGAAAGGGCCTCGTGCCGCAGGCGCTGAACGAAGTGACAGGTGATCCTGCTTGTGTATATACCATTATAATGTTTCCTTTGAACAATTTTTTCTACAGGCTGAATGGATCGGTCGTATATCTTTCATCTTGACAACCCGTTATCAGATGGTCACTGTTGTGGTGTTTTTAAGCACTTTATATCTGCTTTGATATAACGATAAAACTAAATGAGACATTGCATTGGATATTCCAGCGAAAGAGCGACATTTTCGTTATGTATTGTAAGATACAACGGATTATAGAAAAACAATTCTTAAAGTTAATTAACATTAAATGACAATCTCTTACAAACCTATCATGATATGCAGGGGTGAAATGATGGCATATGCGTGAAGACCGACATGCAGACTTTGAATTAGATCCTGTTTTTCAACGGCGATGAGAAGGGCGCCTCCGTCCAGGCGGAAAGTGATTTCGACATTTTCGCCTGAGGTCTCGATCGACTCTATTGTTCCGGAAAGAATGTTGTCGATACTCTCCGTAGAAGGGTGTTCCGGGACAATTTGTATATCGCTTGACTTGATAACGGCATAGGCGTCACAGCCGATCGCCAGCCCCATGTTCTTGACCGATTTGGCAGTTATGGTAGCGCGCAGCTTGTCGGAATTGTTCAGTGCGAGGGTCAGGGTTGCCTGAATATGGTTGGTGTCGATCGCGGCGACAGTGGCAGGAAGCTGGTTTCTTGCGCTGGTGGTAAGAAATGTCCTGCTTAGGATCCGTGCCAGGCGTTCAGGATCACTTCCTGCTTCGGCGAAACGGTCGATAAACTGGCGGTGAAGCTCATTGAAACGTTTAAAAGTGGCGATCAGCTCGTGGGCATAGGGCGTCAGTACCGTACCGCCGCCGCCGCGTCCGCCCGTAGTGCGTGTGATTATGGGCTGATCGGCGATCTCATTCATACTGTTGATCCGCTCCCATGCGGCCTTATAGCTCATTTTCATCTCTTTTGCAGCGGCAAGGATCGAACCGGTCTTATCGATGCGTTCGAGCAGTTCGATGCGGCCCGAGCCTAAAAAACTTTTTCCCTCTTTAGTGAGCCAAAAACGTCCGTCTATTTTCATGCTGCTTCCTTGTTCGTCACAACCGACATGCGCTGCGCTCCGGAAGGGAAGAATGTTTTGACAGATAGGTGATGGGTATGCAGCACTGCGAACCTTTGCTTTGAAGATTGTCTATTATACAGTTTTGGTGCAAAAAACTTTCCAGCATAACAGGGATCTGGCGGTTAGAGCGATAAAAAGATGAGCCACATGAGCCTGCAGAAAAACACTATGCTGTTTTGATTTTCCCGTTTTTCAGGGTCGTTGCGCTTTACGACAGTTCTGCTGTTGAGCATACGTAATCGGCTCTTCTGTATTGTAAAGTTACTGTTTTATCGGTTTGGAGGGTGAGATTGGAGAGGAGGATCAGGACACGAGGCCCTGAAAAGAAGAGAGGAGACTACTCAGCTACTTCGACTTCAACAGCAGTTGATTCCCAGATGCCGTGTTTTGTACAGTAGCCGTGTGCAACGAGGTTGAGTTTTTTGCCCATCGGACGGATATTGAATGTCACTTCAGCGTGCGATTTTTCATTGCCGAGTGTGCCCGGTACAAATGTAGCCATAGCCAGTTTGGTCTCACCGTTGAAAAGCGTGATGCTTTCGATGTAGTGATCGAAATCATCCGGGTGAGTGTACTCTTGACCCATTTTAACGTTTACTGCAAGCATCTCGCCTTTTTTAGCGTCGCCAACGACGGTGATAAATGGAGAGTGACGATCGATAAGATCTTTTTTAGCTTCGCGTTCAACAGTGTCAATATCAACATATTTGTTAATCTTAGGCATGGTATTCCTTTTGTTTTTGTTTATAGCGGGCATTCTACATCGAATATGTTTTAATCAAACATAAATAAGAGTAATAGTGTCTTATTTAAAAATACTCTCAGTTACAAATGAGAACG
>CAZNQJ010000340.1:0-2764 GCA_964575205.1 uncultured Campylobacterales bacterium
TGCCATATGTCTTTGAAGCAGAACGGTGAAAGCGAGTGATTAGTGATTATAAAAAGATACCTGACTGAGAGGCAGATTTCAAGCCGAAACGATCAAGTTCAAAGCATATCCGTCACTCGATAAGCTAGATTTGGTGCAGATTGTGCAAAATGTTCAGCCGAATGCGTACACAGGGTACGATATCTCAAACTAAACATACTAAATGTATGTTTAGTGAAGAAGTAACATAAGATCGATAGAATAAGATGCGCTGAAGCTAGCTTATCGAAATGTTTTGGTCTTTTGCTACTTCGCTCAACAGTTCGCCCATCTTCTTGGCCGCTGCGATCATCTCCTCGTCGCTATGCTCTTCGAGCACCATTCTCGAGATGGCAGGCAGCACGTCGATATAGAGTGCCCGTGCCTCATCGAAACCCATTTTACCCTCTTTGATGTTGCTGCCGGTGCTGTGCAGGACCATCGCCAGTCCCAAGAAAAGCTCTTTTGCATCCATTTCAACGCTCTGCATCATCACCCTTTAAATGAAAGCCAGGATCTCTTGTTCGATATTCTCTTTATCGATAACGGTCTCCTGGGCAATCGGTTTCTCAAAGAGCTCGCCGATCATCGCCGGGATCTCGATCTTCGCTTTTTGCGCAATCGATTTGAGGGCGTCGATATCGCGCGCATCAACCTCACCGCTCAATGCATTGGCGATCGTCGGCGAGAACTTCGTCCACTCCGCCGTGGAGTAGATAATGCTTTTGAGCGGTTTTTCACTGCAGCTCTCATAGGCTTTGAAACAGGTCGCCGTATGCGGATCCATCAGGTAGCCGTATGTTTCGAAAGTATTTTTGATATAGGCTTTGCCCTCGTCGCCGTTACAGTAATCGGCGACAAAAAGCTCCTGCAGTTTTAAGAGTTCGTCCGTGCTCAGCTGATAGACCTTCTCAGCATCAAGTTCTGCCATCAGCGTTTTGGTACGCTCTGCCCCGAAAAGATCATAGAGCACGCGCTCGACATTCGATGACTTCAGGATATCCATCGCCGGTGATGTCGTTGCGATCAGCGCTTTATTGCGCATATCATACCGACCTGTCTTGATCAGCTGTGTCAACACATTGTTCTCGTTCGAGGAGACCACCATCTTCTCGACCGGCAGCCCCATCTTTTTGGCATAGAAAGCGCCCAGGACATTGCCGAAGTTTCCGCTCGGCACATTCAGATAGACCTTCTCGCCCATCACGATCGCCTCCTGGCGTACCAGCTCAAGGTAGGAGTGGATGTGGTAGATGATCTGGAAGATGATGCGGCCGAAGTTCACGGAGTTGGCGGCGGAGAGAAAGATGTTCTTCTTTTTCAGCTCATCTTTGAAGGTCGAAGAAGCAAGAAGCTGCTTCAGTGCCGACTGTGCATCGTCAAAGTTGCCTTTGATCCCGATCACTTTAAGGTTTTTGGCATCTTCCGTGACCATCTGCAGGCGTTGTACGTCCGAGGTGCCGCCGTCCGGATAGAGACAGGCCACCTGAACTTTGTCGCGGTTCTTGAAGGTCTCAAGTGCAGCAGGACCGGTATCGCCGCTCGTTGCTGCCAGGATGAGATAGTTCTCGTCACGTTTCTGCGCAATGGCCGAAAGCACCTTGCCGAAGGGCTGAAGGGCCATATCTTTAAAGGCACGGGTCGGACCGTGATAGAGCTCACTGACGTAAAGGTCCTCTTTGACTTTGACAACAGGAACGGGGTTTGAAGCATCATCGAACTTGTCATACAGTGAAAGGGCCTCATCGATCACACGCTCGTCTATATCGATCTCAAACGCCAAAAGCATATCTTTGGCAACTGTCTTATAGTCGCTCTTAAGATGTTTTTCCAAAAAAGACTGACCCAGTTCCGGCAGGCTTTCCGGGACGTAGAGCCCCCCGAAAGAGGCGATCGGGCTTAAGATCGCCTCTGAAAACGTAACCGATTTTGGGTGCTGGCCATCATTACCGCGCGTTTCAATAAAGTGCATAAAAAACCTTCTTACAATAGTGGCGCGATTATAACAAAATAGCGGTTACAAAAAAGTTTGTCAGCTGCAACGTCGTCAAATAATCGACCTGCTGCATAAAAACCAGGCAGCCTCATTTTAGAAATCACAAAGTTTGTGCAGATGTTCTCGACTTAATGATAATGTTCTTGAGCAGCTGACCGATACCATACTGTTGGTGCTGGAGTTTTGGAACCCGATGGTCGAGACCCCGGGCAGAGCGATCGATGAACGCTGTTTTGAAGATGCGACGACCCCGGCCCTGTCTTACTAAGCAGGCCCTGGATGCGTTGAAACTCTTTGAAGAGAGCTGAAAAAACATTCCGGGTGATTATTTCAGCGCTTTTTTTGCCCAGTTGAGATAATCCTTGGCTCCCTTCATTACGGGCAGAACGATGATCTCGGGAACTTCATAGGGGTGTAACAATAGAATCCGCTTCTCAACCGCAGCATAATGCGCTTTATCGGTCTTGATCAGAAGCAGCGACTCCTCATCTTCGCAGAACTCCCCGTCGTAGATATAAAAAGAGTGCATTTTAGGCAAGATATTGACACAGGCGCAGAGATGCTCTTCAACCAGCTTTTTGGCAATCTTCTTGGCTGCCTTCTTTGAAGGGACGCTGCACTGTATCTGAATAAGTGGCACTTTCATCGCAAGGCTCTTTTAGAGGGTGATCTCTGTTCCGACACCTTCGGAGGTGAAGAGTTCAAGCAGCATTGCGTGCTCTATCCGTCCGTCGATGATGTGGGCCTTTT
>CAZNQJ010000341.1:0-2758 GCA_964575205.1 uncultured Campylobacterales bacterium
AGCGCCGAAGGCACCCCTGTATGTTCCCAGAATTTTAGCAAAAATTCCTTAACGCAGAAACAATAAGAGGCACATCACGGCATATCCGTCAAACTCGCTGAAATGTGACGGTTTTTCGGCTGTGAAGGAAGGAAAATATTTAATGAGTGGGAAGAGGGATCGTCAACATATTTTTGAATGTATTTTGATAGTAGGGTGTCACTTTTTTTCTTTTGCACCCCAGGGCATCCTCTCTTGCTACGCAATTCACCTAGTCTTGCCCAAAACAAGGGTACCGCTTTTGCGTAGCAAAATGTTTCTCTGAAAAGAAAAAAGTAACCAAAAAAAGAAAAGTGCAAAGGCGGGTTTAGCCACTTTCAAATGTATCTTATACTCGGAGTCACGAAACCCTCCGGCATCATTCACTGTACCAAGACGCAGCTATTGTCAAGAGATCTCATACTTCCCTGAAAGCGTCAGCTTTTTCAAAAACATCACCTTTAGCCAACAAATTGATGCGCACAGAAGAAAGGTTGAATCTGTGACAGTGACTGCCTTTTGCAAGTTTACGACTTTTTTGAATAGTAAAAAGGAAAAGAAGATTCAAGATTAAAAAGCTGAACGTAGTTCAAAGTGTAGCCGTCGGCTTAAGTACTTTTGTGTACCCTTTCACAACAAACAGATAGAGGAACAGCATGCGACTTTCAGTCTTTACCAACACAAAACTATTCACCCTTGAAGGCGGCGCCAAAGATATCTTTATGAACCTCGTCCTGACACCCGACGAGAACAACCGGGTGATGCCGGTCCAGCACTTTGATGCGAAGATGCTTCAGCGCGCGAAGAGTCTGACCCCGGGCAACGGAATCGATGCGATGATCAAAAACGAGATCATCGAGGCATTTGAAGAGCTCAAGGAGGGTGATCGGTTCTTGATGAACAAGGCCTTTATAACCGACATCAAAGGTGCCGAAGCCGCCTACTACTGGCGCATCGTCGCTCTTTTGAATGACGGCTCAAACCGCACGCCCAACGAGGCACAGGCCGTTGCCCGAATCGGCGAAAGGGAATTCGACATCAAACTCAAAGATGCCGAATAGAAAAAGCGTTTTTAGGTTAAAATTGCACCATGATTGATTTAGATAACAGAACAGACAAAGAGATAGATCTTGCGCTTCTGGAGCGCATCGTTCAGAGCCTCACCGATAAAGATGTTGAGCTGATCCTTACCGGTGACGACGAGATGACACAGATCAATAGAGAGACGAGAGAGATCGACAAACCGACCGATGTCCTCAGTTTTCCGATGGTAGAGATGCCGGGCGCTCCTCTTGGCAGCATCGTCATCTCGGAGGATTATGTCCGGCGCGGTTGCGAAGAGTTCGGCCACAGCGAAGAAGCTGAACGCGCCCTCCTCTTCATCCACGGCATGCTCCATATTCTGGGTTATGACCATGAAGTCGACAACGGCGAGATGCGGATTAAAGAGAGCGAATTGATCCTGGCATTCGAGCTCCCCGAGAGCCTGATCGTCAGAACGGAGCAGATGTGATAGATTTCGTCATTTTTATTGTTGCGATGAGCGCCCTGATCTACGGTGCCGACTTTATTATCAAAGAGTCAGAGCGCATCGCGCTGCATTTCAATATTTCGCACTTTGTCATCGGCGCGACGCTGGTCGCCTTCGGTACATCGCTGCCCGAGATGGCCGCTTCGATGATGGCAAGCGCAAACGGCAAAAGCGACATGGCGATCGCCAACGTGGTCGGAAGCGTCACCTTCAATATTACGCTCGTTTTGGGAGTTGTCTTTTTTATCGCCAAAAAGATGATGCCGGAACGCGATCTCTTCGCCCTCGACAGTGCATGGATCATCATGCCGCCGATGATCTTCCTGCTGATGGCCTATGACGGTACGATCAGCCGCGTAGACGGCGCGCTGTTTGTTCTGATGATGGCGGCCTACCTCGCTTTTCTTTTTACCAGTTCAAAAGAGGATCTTGTCGCCGAGATTGATGAAGCGCTTGAACGCGAAAAGTTCAACTGGCCCAAAAGTGTTCTCCTGCTGGCCATCGGCTTTGTGCTGACGATCGGCGGTGCGAATTTTGTTGTCGAGAGCGGCAGCAACATCGCCCGTATGTTTGACGTGAGCGAGTGGATCATCGGTTTGGTGCTGATCGCGCTGGGGACCTCGCTTCCGGAACTTGTCGTCTCTCTTGTGGCGGTAAAAAAAGGGCACGCCGATATGAGTATCGGCAACATCATCGGCTCAAACGTTGCCAACTTCTCGATGGTCCTCGGGGGTGCATCCCTGCTCAATCCCCTCTCGGTAACCGCGTCGGCAAGTTTTGACGTCGCTATCATGGTCGCAGCTTCGATAGCACTCTTTCTGCTGCTTGCAAACAAGCTCTATAACAAAGCCGGTGCGATCTTCCTGCTGACCATCCTGGCCCTCTTCATTCAGAACGCTTTGACCGCTTTTTAGTCACAAGGTTATGCGTTTTACTCGTACCTTGCGATAGTACGCCGCTGTTTTGTCTCTACTGCGATTGAATCGCTGACAGGATAAAGTGTCGCTCCGGCTATCACCGCTTATCTGCCTCTATAGAAGCGTATAACGGAGCTAAAGAACGTTGACGTTTTTAAGAATGTATGCGATCTCTTGACAATGGCTGCGTCTTGGTACAGTGAATGAGGCAGGAAGGTTTCGTGATTCCAAATATCTGATACTTTTGAAAGTGACTAAACCCGCCTTTGCACTTTTCTTTTTTTGGTTACTT
>CAZNQJ010000342.1:0-2757 GCA_964575205.1 uncultured Campylobacterales bacterium
TCGCGGTCGTAGCCATAGAATTTGACCCAGAGGGGGGTATGCAGTTTGTGCGTACGCTTCCATGGATCGCGCACTACGGCATCACCTATCATGTCGGCGTTGATGCACTCTCGCTTGTCCTGCTGCTGCTTATTGCCTTTTTGATGCCGCTGCTCTATGTCTACATGTGGAAAGAGCGACGAAAAGGGTACTGGATCAACATGATGCTGCTTCAGACCGGCGTGACCGGGGCCGTACTTTCGCTCGACATGCTGCTCTTCTACCTTTTCTGGGAGACGATGCTGCTGCCGATCTTCATCATGATCGGCCGTTACGGCAACGGGATGCACCAGTTCAATGCGATGAAGATCGTGCTGATGACGGTTATGGGCTCGATGAGCATGCTGTTTTCCATCCTCTACCTCGGGTACGAATTCTTCAAACACAACGGCTGGTGGAGTTTTGCTTTGAGCGATCTGAGCGGACTGCAGTTTGACCCTGTGACCTCGATCTGGCTGGCCGGCGGATTTCTGCTTGCCTTTGCCATCAAGATCCCGCTTTTCGGCTTTCACACCTGGATGGCGCCGGCCTACAGCTCCGCGCCCACCCCGGCCGTGGTCATCCTCTCCGCCATTATGGCAAAACTCGGTGTCTACGGGCTCTGGCGCTTCGGGTTCGGGCTCTTTGAAGAGACGCTCAGCTACTATGCTCCGGTCATCATGGCGCTGGCGATCATCGGACTGCTCTATTACGCGGTGCATGCCATCATGGAGCAGAACCTTCGGCGCATGTTCGCCTACTCCTCGGGTTCACATCTCTCCCTGATCGCTCTGGGCGTATTTTTGACCAATATCTATGCCTGGGGCGGCAGCCTCTATTTTATTGCCACGCATGCGCTCTCTACGGCCGGCATATTCATTATGATAGGACTGATGTTCAAACGGGTCGGGTCGATCGAGATCGATGATCTCGGCGGTATCGCGTCGGCTGCCCCGCGCTTTGCTTTTTTCTTTCTCTTTTTTGCGCTCAGTATTGCCGGACTTCCGGGGACGGGCGGTTTTGTGGCAGAACTGCTGATCATCATCGGGGCGTTCAAAGTGAATCTGTGGATCGGTGTTCTGACGGCCATGACCGTGCTCTCTTCCATGCTCTATATCTTCTGGATGCTGCAGCGCACCTTGTACGGTCCATCGCGGAGCTGTACGGAAAATTTCGCGGACCTCAATACAAGGGAGCTGGCCATACTGACACCGATCATGCTGCTTCTGCTGATCACCGGCATCGTTCCGTCGCTGTTTATGCCGCTGTTTGAACCTTATGTCACGCACACCCTGCAGGATGTGATGATGACGATCGGAGCCCGGTAATGATGGAAGAACTGCTGCTGATCCTGCCGATGACGATTGTGGTCATAGGTGCGTTTGTGCTCATTCTGCTGAGCAGGAGCCTTAGTCTGGGCAGGCTCAATCTGGTCGCCGTCTTTTTTCTGAGCCTCTCTTTTGTCCTTGAGCTGCCGCGTTTCGGCACCGCGACGCTGCACTACAGTCTCCCCGGTATATTCGGGAAGATGTACATTATCGACGACTTTTCGACGCTATTCGATCTGATGTTTACGGCGGGTGCCGTTTTGACGCTGCTGATCAATACCGCCTATATCAAAAGCCGGCGTTATTATACCGGCGAGTATTTTGCGCTGATCATGTTCAGCGTCTTCGGCATGATGACCCTTGCCCATGCCAATGAGCTGATCACCGCCTTCGTCGCGCTTGAGATAGCATCGCTGAGTGTCTATGCGCTTGTGGGATACCATAAAAACAACAAGATCAGCAGCGAAGCGATGATGAAATATATGGTCCTCGGGTCCATGACCGGAGCCTTTTTTATGCTTGGCACCGCGATGATATACGGTGTGGTCGGATCGACAGAACTGGGGGCGATCGCAGCCTATATCAATGCGCCTGCCGAAAAAGAGCTGATACTGATCCTTACCGGGGGCACTTTGATCATGGTGACCATCCTCTTTAAAATCGGGGCCGTTCCTTTTCACTCCTGGGTCGTTGACGTCTATCACGGCGCGCCCTTTCCGGTGACGATGTTTATGGCGTCGACCTTTAAGATCGCCCTTTTTGCCATCGCATTGCGCCTCTCTCTGATCGATTTTGCATCGGTAAAAGCCGTCTGGACCGAGGTATTGCAGGTGATCACCGTTTTGACCCTGATCGGCGGCTCATTTCTGGCTATTTCGCAGAACAGCATCAAGCGGATGCTGGCAGGCTCAAGCATCGTGCACAGCGGCTACATGCTGATCGCCTTGTCCTCCATAGGGCTGGGTTCTGAAATGGCGGCGCCGGCGATCATGTTCTATCTCATCTCCTATTTTTTGAGCGCAGCCGGCGCTTTCGGCATTTTAAGTTTTATTGCCTCCGACAGCAAAAAGATGATGACCTATGAGGATTTCAAGGGCTTTTCGGAACGCCGTCCCTATCTGAGCATAATGATGGCCATCTTCATGCTGTCGCTCTCCGGATTTCCTTCTACCATCGGTTTTCTCGGGAAGTTTTACATCTTTACAAGCGCCATTGAATCCGGTCAGATTCTGTTGGCAGGGCTGGGAATAGCGACCGCTTTCGTATCGGTCTACTACTATTTTAAACTCATTGCGATGATGTACTTTTACCCCTCAGCAGAACGGCAGCTGCGGTTTCCGTTCGATTTCAGCGCCGTGCTTATAGGTGTGATGGCGGTGATGGTGATCTGGGGCGGAGTCGGAACAAGTCT
>CAZNQJ010000343.1:0-2756 GCA_964575205.1 uncultured Campylobacterales bacterium
GCCATGCTCTTTGTTAAAGGCCATCTGTACTTCGCGGCGTGCATCGGTTACGTCGATAGCGCGCTGCATCGAGCCGGTCATCTTTTTGGCATATAAAATAACGCGGCCGTTTGCATTACGGGCGCCGCGGCCGATCGTCTGTATCAGCGCCGTCTCGGAACGCAAAAATCCCTCTTTGTCGGCATCAAGAATGGCGACCAGGCTCACCTCCGGCAGGTCAAGCCCTTCGCGCAGCAGATTGATCCCCACCAGAACATCGAAGTCACCCGCACGCAGACCGCGAATGATCTGGTTGCGTTCGATCACGTCGATATCGGAGTGCAGGTACTGGATCTTTACACCAAGATCAGCCATGTATTTTGTCAACCCCTCCGCCATCTTTTTGGTCAGTACCGTGACAAGGACCCTGTCGCCTTTGGCAACGGTTTTGACGATCTCGTCATGCAGGTCTTCAACCTGATTTTCGGAGTCTTTGATGGTGATAGGCGGATCGATCAGGCCCGTAGGGCGGATGATCTGCTGTGCTTTCGCAGCCGAGATCTCGAGCTCATAGGGCGAAGGGGTGGCGGAGACAAAGAGATAGTGCGGCGCCTTGACGATGAACTCGTCGAGTGTAAGAGGGCGGTTGTCGAGTGCGCTCGGAAGACGGAACCCGTAATCGACCAGGACCTCTTTGCGGCTGCGGTCGCCCGCATACATACCGCGGAACTGCGGCAGGGAGACGTGTGACTCATCGACGATAATCAGGTATTTGTCGTGATGCAGGTCAAAATAGTCGAGCAGGGTATAGGGCGCTTCACCCGGTTTCTTGCCGGTGAAAAGGCGGGAGTAGTTTTCGACCCCCTTGCACATGCCGGTTGTCTCCAGCATCTCCAGGTCAAATTCGGTCCGCTGTTTTAGCCGCTGGGCTTCGACAAGCTTGTTCTCTTTGAGAAAATAGTCCAGCCTCTCATCAAGTTCCTCCTCCATCCGTTTTATGGCAATGGAGAGTTTCTCCTGACCGACCGTGAACTGGCTGGTGGCATAGATGGTCACCTTCTTCTTGTCTTCAAGGCGCTTGTTTGAGATCACCTCGAAGAGATTGATCGATTCGACTTCATCACCGAAGAACTCGATGCGCACCGCTTCATCCTGCATGTAGGGCGGAAAAATGTCGATGACATCGCCGCTGACGCGTATGTGGCCGCTGTCAAAATAGGTGTCGTTGCGGGCGTAACCCATGTCGATAAGACGCAGCAGCAGCTTCTTCTGCGAGATCTCATCACCGACCTGAACGTTCTGCACCATCTTCTCGTACTCTTCCGGATCACCCAGACCGTAGTTGGCCGAGACGGAGGCGATGACGATAACATCGTCGTAAGAGAGGAGGTTGGCCGTCGCAGAGAGGCGCAGACGCTCCAGCTCTTCGTTGATGGCGCTGTCTTTTTCGATGAATAGGTCCTGACGCGGAATGTAGGCTTCGGGCTGGTAGTAGTCGTAATAGGAGATAAAGTACTCGACGTGGTTGTTCGGGAAAAAAGATTTGAATTCACTGTAGAGCTGTGCGGCAAGGGTCTTGTTGTGGGTCATGATGATGGTCGGCATCTTGACTTTCTCGATCACCTTGGCCATGGTGTAGGTCTTGCCGCTGCCCGTCACCCCCTCGAGTGTCTGATAACGGTTACCCTTTAAAATACTTTTTGTGAGGGTCTCTATCGCTGTCGGTTGGTCACCTGCCGGTTCAAACTCGGTTTTTACGCTAAACTCAGCCAATTCTTGCCTTTATTCTTGTCGTTCCGGATCTGCTCCGAATCTATTGTTTCTGCATTCCGGATCGAACCGGGAATGACCTGCTTCAATGAAACAGAACGAATCTTCATACTATAAAATATCATTTTATGTTAATTCAAAACTATTTCATTATCACTTTATGATAAAATTATAGCTAAACGAAATCAACAACAATGAGAATCTATGCAAGAGTCAACTACCCTTCAGAAATTAAGCCAAAAAGTCAGCGAGATGTTGAAAAATTACGATGAACTTCGTGTAGAGAATGCGCTGCTTAAAGAGCAGGTCGAACTGCTGGAGTCGGAAAACAGCGCAAAAGAGGCAGTAGTGACACGTATGCAGGACGATCTCATTGAAAAAGAGCGCGAGATCGAAGAGATCGTTAACAAGATCGAGAGTATTTTAGGCTAAATGTAATAATGATAAATACAGGGATGGGAGCAGGCAGATGAGCAGAAAAGTGTCTCTCACCATCAACGGCAGCCGTTTTGACATCGAACTGGAAGAGGAGTTTGCCCGCTACCTGAGCGCACAGCTGAAAAAAGATTTCAACACCGAAGGCAACAACGACGCCAAAACCCTTCTTTATGCCTATGTGCGAAAAAATGCCGAGCTTTTTAGGCAGGACGAAGAGATGAAAGCGCTTGTTAAAAAGCTGGAAGCATAAGACTATGCAGCGCTTCGCTGAAGTGGTCTGAATTATTATATTCGCCACGAGACCGTTTAAGAGATGCCAAATAAAGCTCTTTTAGACACTTTATATACAATCTAAAGCAGAACAAAGCTGATCCGTACTCTTCATTTTTATGAATGCGCAGAGGATTCCGTGCCGGTACGTGATGGCGAGGCAACGAATGTTCATTAGTCTAAAATGCAATTTGAAATTAATAAAGTGAGAAAAAATGAAACCTACAGATCCGACACAGATGAATGCAAGCATGGTAGGCGGGGCTGATCTTACGATCTGGCTGATCATGTTCGGGGTG
>CAZNQJ010000344.1:0-2752 GCA_964575205.1 uncultured Campylobacterales bacterium
ACCACCTACGAACAGATGGCCGAAGCGATCGCGACGTTTGAAAAAACAGAGCTCTTTGCCCCGTTCGACTCCAAATACGACCGCTTTCTGACCTGTCGTGCGCAGGGGGGCACCACAAACGACTGCCTGAGCGAAGGGGGGTGGAGCGATGAAGAGGAGCTCGGCTACTCCCTCTTTTTCTCCGAGGCCAATACCAACTGTGCACAGTGCCACACCCTGAACTCGGTCAGCGAGGCGGCTTCGCATGAACTTTTTACGAACTACAAGTTCGAGAATATCGGAACGCCCCGAAATCAAGAGGCTATGGATGCCAGAGCCGCGCTCGGGCTGCAGGAGGCCAATGCGACCTTTCGAGGACTCGGCGGCACTGTCGGCAACCCTTTGCACCTGGGCAAGACCAAGGTACCGACCCTGCGCAATGTCGCCGTCACCGGTCCCTACATGAATAACGGCGTCTTCAAAGAGCTGCGGACCGTTCTCGAGTTTTATGACCATATGGCCGGTAACGGCGACCACCCCGTCAATCCCGAAACGGGCAACGTCTGGGGCGACAACGATCACAACGCGACGATCAATCATGCCCTGCTGCAGGAGACCGCTCCGCTGACCGATGCCAAGATCAGAGCGCTGGAAGCCTTTTTGAGAACGCTTACGGACCAAAGGTATGAACACCTTTTGGAACCGCTGGCACCGTAGGGGACCTACAATGCTTTATATCAATCCCAAAGAACGCGACCCGCTCGCTTGCTTTCGCAAAGCGCTCTATGACCATCTCAAAGAGAACAGAAAGCGCTACTCCGACCAGAGGGAGCTGGTGCTCAAACTGCTGCACGAGCAGAGCCACCCTGTCAGCATCGACTACCTGACCCGCCAGCTCTCCGACGGCAAAAAGAGCGCCGGATACGCCACAGTGTGCCGCCACGTCAACTTCTTTGCCGAGATGGGGTGGTTGATCGTCATCGACAGGGTGAAAAAAGGGTATCTTCTGAAAAAAGAGTGCCTATATGACGGGGAGGTGATCGACATCGAGATTTCCCTTCCATGACCACCGGCAGGAAACTGCTGCATCAACCGTTGCAGCACAATATTATTTTAATAATGATTATTAAAATAATAAGCGGTTAAGCACAACTCCCTATAATTATGAGAACAATTATCATAAAAAGGAGGTCTCAGCCATGCGACTGAATGAGATGGAAGGCGTCACAGCTTTTGTGGACGATCTCTGCGCGCTGATACGCGAAATGTTTAAAAACGGGAAGAGGGGTTCATAATGTCGAATATCGATCTGATACTCCACCGCAAACTCGCTACTGTTGATACTTCCGGAACTCCGGCTTCCAAAAAGGTGACCTACCGAAGGCTGCTGTGTGAAGTCTTCAACCTCTGTCTCGGAGAAGAGGCGAATATCCCTCTCGACGAGGCGATGCTCTCGCGTACGGAGCTGCGCACTATTGTCAATAACACGATCTTCTCTTTTTTCCAGTGCCACCGGCTGCGTCCCGAGAAGAGGCAGAAGGTGACGATGATCTATGCCCAGGAGTCACGCCTCTTTCATCAGTTCTTCAAGCTGTCGACCCACCCGAAAGCCCGATACCTGGCAAGAGGAGAGCGGTTCAACCCCGACTTTGTTATGCTCTATGGCTACCGCCACCCCGCCGCCAGGCTTATCGCACTTCTCTTTGACGGAAAACAGGTGAAACTGATGTGCGACCTGCTTAGAAACAGGGGGTAAGATGTACAAAATAGGACTCTTTTATGCCGCTTCGGCAGCCTGTAACATCAATGTAAAAACAAAGCTCACCGATCGGCTCCCCTTGGAGAGATCGACCTTTGCGATATCGCCACTGTCCCGGCAGACGTCCTCTCCGCCTACAGCCATATGATCATCGGGCTGCCGCTGTGGAATGAGGACAGCGCACCGGATGCGGGGAAGGGGTTTCTGGCGCAGATCGGGCGCGCCGATCTTTCGGAGAAGATCGTGGCCTTTTACGGGGCAGGGGCTCAGGAAGGGTACAGCGAGACCTTTTTGGAGGCGATGACTGTACTTTATGAATTTGTCGCCCGGAAAGGAGGGATCATCGTCGGATCATGGCCGATCGACGCTGCCGATCCCGAAGCTCCGGCTTTGTCGAAAGAGGAGAGCGGACGGCTGAAGAGGTGGGTACAGCAGATAGCACCCTATTTTTTAGGGAGAAGTAGGCCGCCTTTTTCAGCGGAGCCGGCCCACGATCTGAAAAGAATGTAGTTTTAGCCCTAGCAGGGCTTTCCGCCCAGCTATTTGATGCTCTGCTTGTTCGCAAATGTGTTCATTCGGCGTTTATGTAGATAGAGAGTCATGGATAGCTCATTTATTGATATTTATCATTAAAATAATATCTGAAGAGGGCTTAAAGTTTTCTTTTTATGATAATCATTATCGTTAAAGGCCTCGAAGCCTGCCGCTCTTATGCGAAGAGTTTCGCCGTATCGATATTGTAGAATCCCTTCAGCATATTGTAGAGTTCCGGGAAGTGGTGTTTCAATGAGGCGGGAGACTCGAAAAAACGCTCGGTGGCCACCGCGAAAAACTCCGCCTCGTTGCTTGCCGCATACTCGCCGAGAAGCTTGTATTTTCCCCAGCCGCGGTCTTTGAGCGCGATCGCATTGAGTGTCTTGAACTCTCTGTAGAGCACATTGACCCATCCGTCGTATTTCGACTGCTCAATCGGCGGCACCCCGTCTATCTCACCGTCCATAAAGTCGATCTCAT
>CAZNQJ010000345.1:0-2751 GCA_964575205.1 uncultured Campylobacterales bacterium
TTTCGTTAGTTTTTTTCTTTGTGCACGCAAAGAAAAAAAGTGACAACACTACTATCAAAAGATATTCAAAAAAGAACTGTAGATTTGGAACATTGTTAGAAGTAACAAACATTCCTGACTTCGCTCTTTCCTTTTTACGCCGCAAAAAAGGAAACGAAAAAGCTCTTCAAACGGCTTCGAGCCCGACAGGCTGTCGGGTACCTTCCCTACACTCTATTTGTCTCTAAAAATCCCTAACTCGCTTACGCTCAAACAGAGTGATTTTCTTAACGAGACAAATAGAGTTCCGGTCAGCTCTGCAGATGTTTGAAAAAGATTCAAGCGGTGACGCATCTATTGAGACTAAAAGCTGACGCTTTTCAATTCGGCTATGCCTAATTGCATCGGAATATTGATTCCGGAAAAAATGACATACTACTATCGAAAGAAATTCAAAAAAGAACATAGATTTAGAAGATTGTATATAGTTGAAGATTGTGTAAGTGTTTGTTTTGGGGAAAGTGAGAGAGGGGTTTCTCTCTCTAGGAAGGGGTGATACTAGTCTCTGCCGCGGCTGCGGTTGCCGCCGCTGTTAGAACGGTTGCCGCGGTATCCGCCGCCGCTGCTGTTGGAACGGTTGCGGTTGCCGCCGCGGAAACCGCCGCGTCCGTGTGAACTGCCGCCGCCATGGCCGCGCTCAAGACTTTCAAGGATCTTCTCAAGACGGGCCGGGTTAAGACCGATCTCGTTCGGCCCTTTGACCTCTTGACGGTCGATTATCATCGAGATCAGCTTGTAGATGATCTGCTCCTGATCGATATCTTCACGGAGTATATCAAGGACCTCATGCGCTTCGTCGTAGACTTTGTGTTTTTCGATAGTGTCGATTAGCTTGGAGAAGTTCGCTTTTTTGATCGATGATTTTGACGGGACATAGGCATGTTCCATTGTCGTACCGACCTTGGCTTTGATGCGCTGAAGCTCTTTGAACTCGCGCGGTGTCAGCAGCGTGATCGCCATCCCTTTCTTGCCGGCGCGACCTGTACGGCCGATACGGTGAACGTAAGACTCGGAGTCAAACGGGATGTGGTAGTTGAAAACGTGGCTGACATCGTCGATATGGATACCGCGCGCGGCAACGTCTGTTGCTACAAGGATCTCATATTGACCGGTTTTAAGCCCTTTGATGACCAGCTCGCGCTGGCGCTGCTCCATGTCCCCGTGAAGACCTTTGGCGTTGTACCCGACACCTGAAAGCAGGTCGGCAACACGGTCAACCTCTTTTTTAGTACGACAGAAGACAACACATTTGGTCGTGGTCTCGGAGTCAAGAAGACGGATGATGGCATCATCACGCTCGTTTTCGTCGATAACATAGTATTTCTGCTCGATATCGATGTTGGTCGTCTCGTCTTTGGTGATTGAGATAAACTCCGGGTTGATCAGGATGCGCTCTGCCAGTTTCTTGATCGGAGGCGGCATTGTTGCCGAGAAGAGAAGGGTCTGGCGCTCACTCGGAAGGTAGGCGAAGATCTCGTTGATATCATCCAAAAAGCCCATATCAAGCATCTCATCCGCTTCATCAAGAATGACGACCGAAGGGGCAAAATCTTTAAGCATGTTGCGTGCAAGGATATCTTTCAGACGGCCCGGCGTGGCAATGACCACCTGTGCACCGCGCTCGATCAGACCGATCTGGCGCCCGTAAGAGGTTCCGCCGTAGACGGTTACGGTACGGATACCAAGCTCTTTGCCGTATTTGAAAAGTTCGTCACTGACCTGGGTTGCAAGTTCGCGTGTCGGTGTGATGATAAGTGCTTCGACGCCGTCTTTGCAGCTCATGTTGTTAAGAACAGGCAGACCGAAGGCTGCAGTCTTACCGGTACCCGTGTGGGCCTGGGCGACAACATCGCGTCCGGCTAGAACAAAAGGGATCGCCATTTTCTGAATCGGGCTCGGTGTTTTGAAACCGGCATAGCTGATTGCGCGAATGATCTCTTTTTTAAGGCCGAATTGATTGAAAGTCTCTTCCATAGGCAGCTCATCTGCAATTGTTTTTTCTGTTGTGTCGTTGTGCATTGTTTCTCTTTGTATAGGACACCTTTACAAACTATCTTTACCAAATGTGATATTTTTTACCGCTGGGGAAAATAGCTCGAAGAGGCGTCCAATTGATTTTTAAACTTTTAGGAGGCGCCCGTACGGATAGCTCAAAATTCTTGTAGAAAAGAAGATCAAAAGTTTAAGTAGCGGAATTATAGCTAAAATAATGCGAATATGGGAGGAATTGTCATCTTTAATGATAATCTTTTTCCCTATTGCTATAATATAGGACATAATAAGGATGTTAATGCTAACTGATTCTCTCTCTCTTCTGCTTGGCGGGGCAACGGCCGCCGCCGCTCTTTTCGGCCTGCTTTATCTCCGTCAATATTTCAAAACACAACAGCTCACACTTCTGCTGAATGCCAAGGAGGAGAGGGTGTCGCTTCTGCAGAGCGAACTCGAAGCAAGCCTCAGGGAGGGCGAAGCCCGCCTAACGCAGCTCAGGGAGCTCGAAAACGAACGCAATGCGCTTGAACGCGACTATGCGATACTGCACACCCGTTTTGACGGGGCCACGTCGGCGCACAATGAAAAGATCAAACTTCTGGATGAGGCCAAAGAGACGCTCAAGCAGCAGTTCAACCAGTTGGCCAATGAGATCTTTGAGAGCAAGTCAAAGCGTTTTGAAGAGAATTCGCAGGAGCGGCTGCAGCTGCTGCTCAAACC
>CAZNQJ010000346.1:0-2748 GCA_964575205.1 uncultured Campylobacterales bacterium
CGGCAAAGCCGTAAAATGACTTAGGCCGTAATACAAGACGATCTCTTTATTAACTAATGATGAGAAATGAGGATATTTTGATCTGATAAACTTCTTTGAAAGCCAAAAAAAACGGGCTACTTGCCCTCAATGACCAAGCACCCCGCACTCCAGTAAAAAAATATTTGATTTTTTGTCAAGCGCAGCCTTCCTTCGACGCCTGCACATAACCTTTTTTCCACATTTTTTTAATGTATAATTATATTATAAAGAAAAGGAGAAGATTTTGAAAAAAGTTATTTTTATACTCATTTTTATCACTAAATTTATCTATGCTTCGGATACGACTGTACAGTATGATATTGATTTTTCGGTCGCCGGTACTATCGCGAAAGCGACTATCCAAAGAGTAGAAGAAAATAACAATTACGTTATAACGCTGAAGGCGCACACGATAGGTATCGCCGCGAAACTGACCAATAATAGAAGAGAGTCCTACATCTCGCAGGGAACAATTGTCGGGTCGGAACTGGTAACTGACGTTTTGGTCGTGATAAGAGCGACGGATGACAAAGAGAAGTACATTGTTTACAAGTTTGATCATAAAAACAAGGTTGTGCAAAAAGACACCTCCGAAATCAAGCAGGTCACCACTAAGAGTATGGATATCAAAAATATGTGCATGATCGAAACGGTAAAAGAGGAGTTCTCATATGATTCTGTGCCAAATGACTATTACGCCGAAAACGATATTGTCTCCCTGTTTTTCAACGGCCGTTATTACCTCGGTTCGATGAGTGCCGGTGAAGTGAAAAAACTTCGTGCGGTCGGTATTAAGACCAACGAGGGCGAACTGCTGATAACCATGCCGGCCAGTGTGCCCGCCGATAACCTTGTGCAGAAAAAACTGCCCAATTATGATCTATTTAGTGTCGCAATCAATAAGGACTATTTCACAAACGGAAAAGGCGAACTGAATGTCAGGCTTGACCCCGACGGCTTCCCTGCCAAAGTCACTATGAATGACGTAGCGCTGTTTGGCGATATTGTAGGTATAAGACAATATGACGAAGTGGTTTTTAAATAAAGAATATTTCGTAAACGCCCGATTTTTTTATTTCTGACATATTAAAAATAGTGCCGATAGGGGAGAGGTGTGCGTCCAAGCTTTAAAGCATTTTCTTCAAAATGCCATCTTGGAGGAGGCGGGGCTGTTGCGGTTTATTCGCTCTCAGGCAGATCGAGCCACTGATGGGCAATTTTACGGAGTGCCTCAGGGTTTTCCGAGGCAAAGAATTTGATCTTCGGCATCGGGTGTTTGTGTGTAAATTCGTAGTGGGATTCAAGGTATTCGACAATCGCCTCACCCGAATGGATGAGTGTCACCTTATTGTCAAAGTAAGCGGCAATGTTATCGGCGATCAGCGGAAAATGGGTACAGCCGAGTATGATGCCGTCCGGGCAGGCCAGATCTTTGAAATAGTGATGCATGGTGCTTTCGAGGATCTCGCCTGAAAAAAGTCCCTCTTCGATGATCGGCACAAAAAGCCCGGTTGCCTTGGAGATAGTGTTGCTGAAGCCCTGTTTCAAAAGCTGGGTCTCATAGGCTTTGGATTTGATGGTGGCGTTTGTGCCGAGGACAAGGACACGGGCATTCATGTCGGCAAGGGCATTTTTAGTGGCAATGATGCCGGGCTCGACCACGCCGATGACATCGAAAGGGGCCTGCACGCGCATCTCTTCAAGGGCATAGGCACTGACGGTGTTGCATGCGGTAATAAGCAGGTCGATGTCAAAGTTTTTGAAGAACTCCAGCGCTTCGAGAGAGTAGCGGACGATCGTGTTTTTGTCTTTGACACCGTAGGGTACGCGGGCGGTGTCGCCGAAATAGATAATCTCGTCAAAGAGCTGGTGCTCAAGCAGGGATTTGACAACGGTCAAGCCGCCGATACCGCTATCGAATACACCGACTTTCAAAGGCCGGCCTCTCCGTGTTTCATTGTTTAATTGCCCTCGTTCATCATGCTAAGGAACTCTTCATTGGTAGACATTTTCTGCATTTTAGTGTAGAGGAATTTGAGCGCTTCGACTTCATCTTCCTGTTTATGCAGCATAGAGCGTAAAATAAAGACTTTCTGAAGGATTTCAGGACCGATAAGAAGCTCTTCTTTACGGGTACCCGATTTCAGGATATCGATCGCAGGGTAGATGCGGCGATCGGAGATCTTGCGGCTGAGGACGACTTCGGAGTTACCGGTTCCCTTGAACTCTTCGAAGATCACTTCGTCCATGCGGCTTCCTGTCTCGACAAGGGCCGTAGCGATGATAGTAAGCGAACCGCCGTTTTCGATGTTACGTGCCGCACCGAAGAATCGTTTCGGCTTATGCAGTGCATTAGAATCGACACCGCCTGAAAGGACTTTGCCGCTTGATGGTGTTACCGTATTGTAGGCACGGGCAAGACGGGTGATCGAATCGAGCAGAATGACCACATCCTTGCCGATCTCGACACGGCGTTTAGCACGCTCGATCACCATCTCTGCGACTTTGACGTGGTTTTTTGCCGGCATATCGAAGGTAGAGCTGTAGACCTCGCCTTTGACGGAACGTTCCATATCGGTGACCTCTTCCGGACGCTCGTCGACAAGCAGGACCATCAGTTCGACTTCAGGGTGGTTGTGCGTGATACCGTGGGCGATCTCTTTCATCAGCTCCGTTTTACCGGAACGCGGCGGTGCGACGATGAGCGCGCGCTGACCTTTGCCGATA
>CAZNQJ010000347.1:0-2746 GCA_964575205.1 uncultured Campylobacterales bacterium
CTCATAAACCGCAATAACAGCGAGAGGCCGAACAAAAAGAGAATGATCAAACCGATCTTGGAGAGTTTATAGATCTGTATCTCGATCTGTTTGTTCACCTTGACTTCGATCTCATCAATTCGCTTGTCGTAGATATTGGCGGTGGTCTCCAGGATCTCTTTGGCATTGCTGAACTTGTCTAGACGTTTGTTGGTCTCGGCAACTTCATCATCGTATTCGCCGTTGTCAAGAAGGGATTTGAGGTTGTTCAATATCTCTTTTTTCTTCTCGAGAAGCGAGATCACTTCTGAAAGTTCAACCCCGCGCTTATTATAGTCAGTATGGATATCTTCCAGATGTTTGATGAACGAGACGGCTGTAAAAATATCCAGCGGGTTGGAGAGTACCGGCATCTCTTCGATCTCTTCAGGCTGCAAGAGCGCTGCAAAGATACTTTTGCCCTCTTGTCTGCCGAGCAGATCAAACTGCTGCGAGAGGATCTTCTCTTTGCTGTTGAACTCTTCGAGCTTCTCTTTATCGTCAGCGCTTTTCTGATGTTTGTTGTTGAGACTCTTGATCTTGGCTTGAAGCTCCGCCAGATCGTCGCGCACCTGTGTATAGGCAAGATGTGAACTGTAACTTTTTTCCCAGATGTTGTCTTTTGCCAAAAGCTCATTGACCTTTTGGAGCTCTGCTTGATACTCGGCAATATTTTGTGCACGTTTTTCGCGCAAAAGCCGTTCGTTTTCATTTATCGAAGTCTGAATCAACAGCTCTTGTGCGACCTTGTCATCTACGCTGCTGTTAATATCGGAAAGAACGGCATCGGGGCTCGCCCAGAGAGATATCTGAAGTAAAAGTGCCGCCGGAAAAAGCCGTAGATTAATTAACAGCATAACGTTGTAATACCTTTTTGATGGTTGCCGCATCAATCGCATCCGTTATCTCCACCCCTCCCAGGGATTTCGGGATAATGAAAGTAATAGCCGAATCGGCACTTTTTTTGTCCAGGTAGAAGGTCTCGTAAAAACGCTCGACATCCTTGATCGCATAGCTTACCGGCAGACCGTACTTCACTAGCAGTCTCTTGACACGACCCGCCTCCTCTTCGCTCATCCATCCGAGTTCGACCGCCGTATCATTGGCCATCACCATGCCGATGGCTACTGCCTCACCGTGCAGAAAACCGGTGTAATCCGTCTCGTTTTCGATCACATGTCCAAAGGTGTGACCGTAGTTCAGTGCTGCGCGCAGACCCCTCTCCTTTTCATCCTGGGAGACGACCCGCGCTTTGGTCAGTACCGATTTTGCAACGGCCTCGGAGAGCTGTTGCTCGTCACTCAGGTCGGCACGCTCAAGCCAGCGGAAAAAGTCCGCATCGAAACAGACTGCCATCTTGATCACCTCGGCAACACCCGCCGCAAACTCCCGTTTCGGAAGCGTCTGCAGAAAATAGGCGTCCGCATAGACGGCTTTGGGCTGGTGAAAAGCACCCACCAGGTTCTTGCCGTACTTGTTGTTAAAACCGGTCTTGCCCCCGACACTGGCGTCTACCTGGGCCAGGAGTGTCGTCGGGATCTGTATAAAATCAATACCGCGCTGGTAGATGCTGGCGGCAAAACCCGTCATATCCCCTATAACGCCGCCGCCGAAGGCGATCAGCAGCGAGTTGCGGTTGAAACGCGCTTCGAACATCCCCTCAAGGATCATCTCGATGCTCTGCCAGTTTTTATACGCTTCACCGTCGGGTACGGTGATGACGTGCAGCTCTTTTGCCGTGATACTTGAGACAAGGTAGTCTAAATGAAGCGACGATACTGTCGGGTTTGTGACGATAGCGACCTTGGTATCAAAACTGAGTTTTGGCAGCGCGTCAATAGTGACTTTGTAGGAGAGATCGATCTCTTTTTTGAGGTTGATATCGATGGTCATTAATGGATCCAATATATTTGCAAATTATAGTAATGATAATACTTTACAGCAGCTTAAAAAACCGTGAATAAACAGAAGAAGAAAAAAGCTTTTTTCAGAGTGTGCAATAAAGCGGGAACGGTGCATCCTGAAACCGCCGGATTGAATCTACGGACGGGTTTGCGACCCGTTTAGATCTTGATAGGGATAAAGAGCTGATGGTAGCGGTTCAGACGGTAATAGAGTGCTTCAATATCCGTTGAGAAAAGTGTCGAACTTTTGCTCTGCAGAATATTCTCGGTAAAGGGAATGCAGTGCAGGAAGTTCTCACGTCTGGAGAGCTTGCGAATCGGGTTGTCATGATGGAGATTGACATGAATATTTTTTGAGAAAATGGCTGAAAGGTTGTTGTAATGTTCGATGATCTCATCTTGTTCAGCACTCTCTTCAGTCTCGTTTTTCAGCAGTTCAAGGTTAAAACCCATCTGGGCCGAGAGGTCAAAAATGGTTGTTGAGATCTTTTCAAGATCTTTATTGTCGTTGAGAACGACCACGGCATCTTTGATTGTGCCGACGGGTCGTTTGGCAAGAGAGAAGACCGGCACATTGGTGTTAAAAAGGATCTCCCGCATCTTCTCTTTGGCAAACATCTTTGAGGAGACCAGAACCATACCGATATCATACGATTTGATATCATTCAAAATAATATCATCAATATAGCTCTCCTTGTAATCGACGTCAATAATAACCCGTTCGCTACGTTCATTTTTAATCTTTGTCAGTATACCGATATCGCTGGGATTACAGACCTTGATGACAAGACGGTTTTTGAAATGGGCATGGATTGCGATCGCTT
>CAZNQJ010000348.1:0-2740 GCA_964575205.1 uncultured Campylobacterales bacterium
AAGCCATTCGGGACACCGTACAGTTTTTTACCGCACGTGCCAATGCCAACCTGCACCTGCCCGGCGTGCTCGAAAGCATACGCGCAAAAGACCATGACGCGCTTCATAATCTGATCCTCCCGCAATGGGAAGTGCTGCAAGAAGAGAACCCCTATCTGATCGTCATGCAGTTTCACAATGCAGACGGTACATCGCTGCTTCGGATGCACGACGTTCAACGCTACGGCGATCCGATCGCCGCCAAACGGCCGATGGTGCACCATATCCACCAATCGCATAAAATAACATACGGGCTTGAAGAGGGCATACACGGTATAGCGTTTCGAATACTGATTCCGATCATAGACCATGGCCGCTACCTCGGCGCGCTGGAGTTCGGGATCTCTTCGCGCTACATTATCGAAAAGATTGAACGTTATACCCACTACAAGTCATTTCTGCTGCTCAATAGAGACTATATCGGCAATTTTTCGTTCAACGATCACTATTTCCGCTTCGACGGGTATGTCGCCGTGGAGATCCCTCACGAATTAATGAACTTTGTCAAATATTATTCCAATGAACATTCCGCTATCGAAGATAACGTTATGGTCTTCAACAAAATATCGTATGCCATGAAATACATACCGATCGTAAACTATAGCGGCGATAAAATTGGGATGATCGTCTTTACCCACATTATCCCAAATTTTAAAGTTCAAATCGAGAAGAACATTGTTATTTCGGGGCTGATCGCCATCAGTCTGATCCTCATCTTCGGGTTTTTGATCAATCGGATCTATGCCCGCTTCAATGCAAAAATAGTCTTTCAGGAACTCTACAACCAGACCGTCCTCAACACCATTCCTTCACCCGTCATCGTGACCAACGGCAATGAGGCTATTACCGCGAATAAAGCTTTTTTCTCTTTTTTCCATTACATAACACTTGAGCATTTTCAGCATGATCATGTCTGCGTATGCGACTATTTCGAAAAAGGCGATACCGAAGAGTATCTGCTGCCTACTGTCAACGGTCTGCGCTGGACCGAATATGTCTATTTGCATCCGCAAATACACCACAAGGCGAAGATCACGATCGACGGCAAACCAACAGTCTTCGACGTCAAGATTTCACGGATGCAGCTGGAAGAAGAGTTCCGTTATGTCGTCATCTTTACCGATATCTCATCCATACAGGCATTGACAACGACAGACCAGTTGACCGATATCGCCAACCGGATGCACTTCAGCATGGTCTTCGAGCATGAACTCAATGTGCTGCGGCGCGAAAAAGAGGCGCTCGGCGTGATCTTTTTTGACATCGACCACTTCAAGCTTGTCAATGACCGCCACGGCCATCTGGTCGGAGACACTATCCTCAGGCACGTCGCCGCATTGGTGAAAAAACAGATCCGCAAAAGCGACTTCATCGCACGATGGGGCGGCGAGGAGTTTGTCATACTGCTTCCCAGAACCCATCTGCAAGAGACCCGGCTGGTTGCCGAAATGCTGCGCCAGACCATCGAGAGAGAGCATTTCGAATCCGTCGGCTCGATAAGCTGCTCTTTCGGCGTCGCCGCCCTGGAAGAAGACGAATCGCCGGAAGCGCTGCTCAGACGGGTTGACCGGCTTCTTTACCGGGCCAAAGAGTCGGGACGCAATTGTGTTGTCGCATGACCCTGCTAAAGCAGCTCTGAAGGGGATGCCTACGGCATCCAGATAGCCCCCGGCGCCCCTCTACCCAGGGCGGTTTATCTCTCTTTCTGTGCTAACATTTTGATAAAATTCCACTATACTACAAGCAACTTTTAACAAGAGTGCTTATGAATGTAAAAATAATCAACGATTCACGAATAAAAGATTACAGATCTGTGCTGGGCAACACGGTCACAATAGTCAGTGGGTATGATAAAAAGTTTGTCATGGATGACTCGGATACCTCTCTTGTTATGAAATCGCTTCAAGCCGGCCAGGGTTATATCATTGAAGATACAACCCTGACAATCAATAAAAAAGTTTACGCTTCTGCAGTCGAGAAAAAGGATGTGACCGGTCTGGAGAGAGCAGTATGGACAACCAAGATGACCTATCACAGCGGCGCGATCATACATTTTTACGAAGGCACCGTTTTAGGCCACATCAGGGGTGATCTGCCGGAGAGTTCCGATCTGCTGGCATTTGGAGAGATCTTCATACCCGACGGATATGACCTCAATATATGCGAAATCGAGAACAGAGATGATGTCGATTTTAAAAATGCCAGACAGCTGGCATTGACAAAGCTGCTGCTTGGCGAATCGTATCAGGTTGAAATGGTCGAATCGATTCTTCAAACGAAATCGATAGCAGATCCTGCAACACAACAGATCCATATGGCGTTAAACTAAAAAAGTCTCGTGACGGCTTCGAGTTCGGTGCCTGTCGGTACCGAACTTTTAACTCTCAGATCGATTCAATATTCCTTAGAAGTTTGTGTTCCATCTGCATCAGACCACTGATTCCGGCAGTAGTGACGGAATGCCAACTGTGTACGAAATACCGCGCCGTAGACTACTGAGGGAAAGAAGAGAGGCGCTTTATGCTTCTGTATGTAACAAATTGTCGGCCAAAGATGAAATTCTTAAAAAAGCTGACGCTTTCAGCGGAGTATGACATCTCTTGACAATGGCTGCATCTTGGTACAGTGAATGATGCCGGAGGGTTTCGTGACTCCAAATATGCGATACTTTTGAAAGTGACTAAACCCGCCTTTGCACTTT
>CAZNQJ010000349.1:0-2732 GCA_964575205.1 uncultured Campylobacterales bacterium
ATTACAGCGCGAATGATATCGATTTCAAGGCGGTTGTGGTCATCTCGGGCAATGCCTATAAATATTTTGTACAGGAGATAGCCGACTCCCCTTTCAAAGGCGATATTCAACTGATTCAGGCGCAGAAAAAACTGGCACCGCTGTTAGCGAAGCTGCACCGTGACTATCATGTCGAGTTTGATATGTGCAAGGCCGGGATGAAGGCACGCAAGATCGACAAAAAAGTGCTCTACGACTATGTCAAAAGCGATCTTGTCAAAAGTGTCTATCTGATCAAATGGCAGAATGCAGGCTATGCCTATCTGCCGGTGCATTAGGAGGCGGTTGTGGCGATAGAGACCCCCTATATCACTGCCGACGGTATCGTCGAGATCTATATCGGCGGCCGGTTTAAAGGAGTCGTTCTGATCGACAGAGTGAACCCGCCTTACGGAACGGCGCTGCCCGGAGGGTTTATGGATATCGGCGAGACGATCGAGGCGTGCCTGAAACGGGAGATGAAAGAAGAGATCGGCCTGGATGTCGAGATCGAGCAGCTTTTGGGACTCTACTCCGATCCGTCGCGCGATCCGCGCTTTCACACCGTCTCAGCAGTCTATATCTGCAGGGCCGATGCTCTGCCGCAGGCGGGGGATGATGCCAGGAGTGCCAAACTGGTTGCCCTGGAAGATCTTGGGAAAGAGAGCTTCGTTTTTGACCATGGCAAGATCATAAACGATTATTTGGCGCTAAAAGAGCTGCACTCTTAAGCGATCATGCCGCTTTTTCGTAATTGATTAAGGGCGAATATAGGTCTTTCGGCCCGAATAGAAGAGTGTCAGCCCTTCAGCGATCAGACTGAGCGAGACAAACAGACCGATGCCGTTTGCCGATATCGTAGCCGTACTGGAGAGTATGATAAAAGCGAATATGCCGCTTACGAGAGCATTGATCGCCCAGGCATATGCGGTCGCATCCTGACGGGTCAGATAGGCAAAGTAGATATTATTCAGGGTATTGAGAAAGAAAAAGCTTCCGATAAAAAAAGCGATAGCATTGAAATCGGATATGTTGAAAAGTAAAAAGATGAGTCCGGAAAAAAAGAGAAGCAGTGCCTTGCTCCAGCTGGCATATGTGTGCGGATTGATCTTAGCGGTCAGATAGGCGGAAATGATACCGACCGAGGTTAAGGTAACACCTAGGATGGCACTGGTTGAGAGCGTCGAGAAGATGCTGTATACAGAGACGATGAACCCGATTGTGATAAAAAGAGATCCGATCCATCTACTTTTTGTCTCATAATCATTGCTCAATCCATCTTTGGTAATTTTAATCCACAAAAAAAATCCTCTATAAAAAACATTGATATTTTAATGCGCAATAATAGCGTATAGTTGCATAAAAAAAGGTTGGCAGCATATGCTTAATAGAGCTTGCCGAAATGATCGATACAGGTAAGATAGAGACGCGTGTCAAATTCGAGTTGATGGTAGGCGGGTTCCATGTATTCACAGAGCTTGTAGAAGGCTTTGTTGTGCTCTTTCTCTTTCAGGTGGGCCAGTTCATGGACGATGATCATCCGTAAAAACTCTTCGGGAACATCCCTGAACATGGACGCAACCCGGATCTCGTTTTTGCTTTTGAGTTTGGAACCCTGCACGCGCGATGCAAAGGTGTGCATGCCCAGGGCATTGTTGATGACATGGATCTTGCCGTCAAAGATCACCTTGCTGATGGGCTGTGTCATTTTCAGGCGGCTGTTTTTGAGTTCGAGGGTGTAGTCATAAAGGCTTTTGTCGGTTTTACAGTTATGGGTCGTCGGGTATTTTTTCAGAAGATAATCAGGCAGCTGTTTTGTTGTGATCAATGAGACGATCTGCGATTTGATCGTCTCATTGTAGTGGTTCAGGTATTTTAAATGCATGCTGTTACTGAAACAAGAAGCATGCTACTGTTTGGCAGCATCGAGACTTTTATTCAAGATATCTTCTATATCTTCTACTTTGAGATCAAGTTGAGCGAGCAGCTCCTGCATCGTCGCATAGTTGCCCTCTTCGATAGCGAGTGCGATAGAGAAGAGATTTCCGATGATGCCTGAACGGTTCAGCAGCGCCTCTTCAACAGCGTACTCAAGATAAAAGGCCTTGAGCGTTGTTTCGAGATCGACTTCAAATACGTTCTCCAGCAGCGACAGCAGCGCGACGAGACGGGTCTGTTCCTGCAACTTTCTATTCTCAGACACTTTGAGTTTGGCCAGAATGCCCAACATCGTATCGATACGGTTTTGAATCAAAATGGAGTAGCGGCTTTTTTCCGCATTGACATTTTTGCTTGAACGGGAGTAGATGATCATCATCAGCCACTGCATCAGCTTCTCTTTTCCGACACGGGTAATGATCTCTTTGACGGAGTGCGATTCGCTCCAGTTGAATTTTGGGATCGATTTGACAAACTGCAGCAGCTGAAGCGTGAGCTCATTATGGCGCTCGAACTCCGCACAGATGTCATCCATCATATAATCGGATTCGAGCATATTGAAGATGCGGATGACGCCCAGATGTTTGGGATCAATACGGTTCTGTTCGATAGTGTGGATCTCGGCAATAAAATACCCTTGAAAATACTTAAACCCCATCTCTTTGTACGCATCGAAGATCTCCTGAAACTCGATCTTCTGTGCAATCAGTGTCTGATCTCTGAAGAGCAAAAGGTTCTTTTCCAAACTTTCGATATCAGTCTGGGATGCGTCTATT
>CAZNQJ010000350.1:0-2729 GCA_964575205.1 uncultured Campylobacterales bacterium
CGACCCGCTCGACGCCGACCGGCAGCAGCGGCATGGCCCAGGCGAAGAACCCGAACGCACCCACCTTGTAGAGCGTGCCGGCGACGTCGGCCGCGCCGGAGGGGTGGTTCTGCTCGTTGAAATCGATCAGCCACGAGTGCAGCGGCCACATCGGCAGCTTCACCGCCATCCCGATGGCGAGGCCCACGAACAGCCACACCTGGGTGGCGCCGGCCAGGTGCGGCGTGGCGGCCATCAGGTCCGCGAAGCGGTAGCTCGCCGCACCGGACAGCGGCTTGATCGCCAGGATGCTGATGAGCATCAGGAAGCTGCCGCCGATGGCGTAGACCAGGTACTTCAGCACGGCCGCTCGGCGCTTGTCGCGCCCGAACATGCCGAGCAGCAGCAGGCTGGGGATGAGCGTGACCTCCCACGCCACGTAGAACAGGATCAGGTCGCCGGCCAGGAAGACGCCGGCGAGACCCGCCTGCATCACCAGCAGCAGCGCCACGAAAACGCCCGGAGCGCGCTCGACGCGGCGCGCAGCGACCAGCACCGTGGGGATCATGGTGAGGGCCGCCACCAGCGTGAGCACCACCCCGGCGCCGCCGGGTTGCAACGTGAAGGTGGCGCCGAAGCCGGGGATCCAGGGGACGCTGACGCCGGAGCTCCCGGGAAGGAACAGCGCCAGCGCGAACGTCGCCAGCGTACTGACGAGACCGAAGAGCACCGCCAGCGAGCGGCGCGTGCCGGTCAGGCCGGTCACCACCGCGAACGCCAACGGGATCAGGATGACGAAGAGGGCGATCACTTCAACACCCCCGTCAGCGCGGCCACGACCACCAGCGTGACCACACCGAGCAGCATGGCGAAGGCGTAGGCCCGCGTGAAGCCGCTCTGCAGAGCCGTGGCGAGCCGTCCGAGCAGCCCCACCGCGGCGCCGGTGCCGGTGAGCCCGCGATCGACCACCTCACGGTCCAGCGTGGCGATGCCGCCGGCAACGCCTTCACCTGAGGCCACGAAGAGGATGCGGTAGAGGGCGTCGAAGCCCAGCGCGCCGCGCGAGGCGCCGGCCAGGTTGGACTCCTTCAGGGAAGCCACCGGAGCGCCCTTGCGCACGTGGTAGACCCACCAGCCGACGCCCAGGCCGAGCGCCACCATCAGGATCGACAGGCCGACGAGCAGCCAATCGGTGCTGACGGAAACGGTGTTGAAGTCGACCTTGGCGGTGGCGGGCTCGAGCCAGCGCTGGATGAGGTTCGGGAAGGCGAACTCGGGCAGCCCCAGGTAACCGACGACGATGCTTCCCAGGGCCAGGATGCCGAGCGGCCAGGTCATCACCGGCGGCGATTCGTGGAGGTGCTCGGCGGCGTGCTTGTCCACGCGCGAGGCACCGGCGAAGATGCCGTAGTACCAGCGGAACATGTAGGCCGCCGTCATGGCGGCCGTGATCAGCAGCAGGATGTAGACGACGTCGCCGCCGTTGCCTGCCAGCAGACCGCTGGTGAGCGTGCCGGAGAGGATGGCGTCCTTGCTGAAGAAGCCGGCCAGGAACGGCACGCCGGAGATCGCCAGGGTGCCGATGAGCGCGGTCACGCCGGTGATCTTCATCTTCCGCCCGAGGCCGCCCATCTTGCGGATGTCCTGCTCGCCGTTCATGGCGTGGATGACGCTGCCGGCGGTGAGGAACAGCAGCGCCTTGAAGAACGCGTGCGTGAGCACGTGGAAGATGCCCACCCAGTACGCCCCCGCGCCCACCGCGGCGATCATGTAGCCGACCTGCGAGATGGTGGAGTAGGCCAGGATCTTCTTGATGTCGGTCTGCGCGAATGCCGCGAAGGCGGCGACGAAGGCGGTGAGCGCCCCGACCCAGGCGACGGTGCTGGCCGCGGCGGGCGCCATGGCGTAGACCGCTCCGATGCGGGCGATCAGGTAGACGCCGGCGGTGACCATGGTGGCCGCGTGGATCAGTGCCGACACCGGCGTCGGGCCGGCCATGGCGTCGGGAAGCCAGACCTGCAGCGGCAGCTGGGCAGACTTCCCGGCCGCACCGAGCAGGTAGAGCAGCCCGATCAGGGTCAGCGTGGCCGAACCGTAGAGCATGGCGGGCGCCGCGGCATCGACCGCACCGATGTTCAGCGTCCCGAAGGCCTTGAAGGTCAGGAACATGGCGAGCAGGAAGCCGACGTCGCCGACGCGGTTGACGATGAACGCCTTGCGCCCGGCGTCGGGGTTGGCGCGATCGCGGTACCAGAAGCCGATGAGCAGGTAGGAGCACACACCCACCCCTTCCCAGCCGATGAACATCAGCGGGAACGAATCGGCCATGACCAGTACCAGCATGGCGGCGACGAACAGGTTGAGCTCGGCGAAGTAGCGGCTGTTGCCGTCGTCGCCGTGCATGTAGCCGATGGAGTAGATGTGGATGAGCAGCCCCACGCCGGTGATGATGAGCATCATCGTGACGCTGAGGCGATCGATCATGAAGCCGGCATCGAGGTGCAACGTACCCGCCGTCAGGTAGCGCCACAACGTGACCTGCACACCGTGGTCGCTGCCCTGCAGCCCGATGAACGCCAGCACCGCCAACACGAAGCCGCCGGCTACCGCCAGGCTGGCGAGGATGCCGGGAACCGGCTCCTTGAGCGAGCGGCCGAAGAAGGCGTTGATCAGCGAGCCCACCAGGGCGAGCAGTGGCGCCAGGGCGGCCCACTGTACGACGTCGTTCATAGCCTCACCTCGGACAGCTC
>CAZNQJ010000351.1:0-2727 GCA_964575205.1 uncultured Campylobacterales bacterium
TTCGCTCGTCTTGCTCGGGGTTCTCTATTATGCCTCTTACAGCAGTTTCAGGCTATTGGAAAAAAGTAACTTTCAAGCTTCGCATGATCATCTGACCGGTCTCTACAACCGCCGCTATTTCATCAGCTATTTGGAACAAAAAGTTGAAAATATCAACGCTTCCCAAAATGTTTCGTTCATGATGCTGATCGATCTGGACCGTTTTAAAACGATCAATGACTCACTTGGCCATGATGTCGGTGACAAGCTCCTCAAAGTAGTGGCTTCACGATTGGAACAACAGATCGGCAGCGATCAGATCGTTGCCAGATTGGGCGGGGATGAATTTGTGATTGTTTCACAGGAGTTTGAAAGTAAAGATGATGCCCTTGATGAAGCCATGCTACTTGCCAACATGCTTTTAAGCAAGCTGAAAGAGACCTATATCATCGATCTGCATCATCTCTACATCAGTGCCAGTATCGGGATAGAGATCATTGAAGAGGGTGCATTAAGTGGAAATCGTCTGATCAAAGAGGCTGACATCGCCATGTATGAGGTCAAAGTTCAGGGACGCGACGGTGTGGTCATTTTCAATGATCTTCTTGCAAAAAGAATTGAAAGTCATCTGCAGATAGAGCGCTGCCTCCATTTTGCCCTGCAGAACAACGAGATCACGCTTGTCTATCAACCGCAGCTCAATGCGGAAGAGAGCGTGATCGGCTGTGAGGTTTTGGCACGTTGGCACAATGAGACCCTAGGCTATATTTCACCCGATAAATTTATTCCTATTGCGGAGCAGACCGGTCTGATAGTCGAAATGGGTACTTATATTTTGGAAAAATCGTTCATAACATTTGCCTCATGGGCAAAAAAAGGCATTGTACTGGAGCAGTTTTCCATTAATATCAGCGTGCGGCAGCTTTTTCACAGTTCGTTTATCGAGGAGGTCGAAAAACTGACTGCCAGGTACCTTACTCCCGAGCTTTCCGGCAAGCTGATTTTCGAGATCACAGAAACCGTTCTGGTCGAAGATATCGACAAGGTTGTCACCATTATGAAACAACTAAAACACCTTATGATCAAATTCTCCATGGATGACTTCGGTACCGGTTACTCCTCATTGAGTTATCTCAGAGCAATGCCGATCTCGGAACTGAAGATCGACCGGAGCTTCGTGGCCAATCTGGGCAAAGAGAGCGTTGATCAGACCGTTGTCATCACGATCCTGAACATGGCCGAAATATTTAAACTCAACGTTGTTGCCGAAGGGGTTGAAACGGCTGAACAGTTCTCGTTTCTCCATCAGAACGGGTGTCATATTTTTCAAGGTTACTACTTTTCCAAACCGCTCTCATATGAAGAGTTTGAAAACTTTTATAAGGCAAAACCGCACAAAAACAATAGCTGCTGTTGAATTCACTGAGCGTATAGCCTGCTGAGAGCTCTATAAGTAAAATTGCTATTACATTGTTCAGGCCTTGAAGAGTTTCTGTACTATTTCTATTGTATAATCTATCAATACAAAAAAGAGGTTTATTTATGTCCGTTCCATGCATTGATGCAGAATTTAAAGGTGAAGAGCGCTACACGAAAATATCATTAGCGTATTCAAATGATGAGCAGTGTGCCGAGATCAATGCCGCTTTAGATACTGTTTTAAAAGATTGCGCTTTGGATTACCAAACATACACAAGCGACATTCCAAACGGCCGTAAGGTCATTGTTATCGAGTTTCATGATGACTATGACCGCGAAGGCGGAAAGATCCTGGAAAAGCTCATGCAGATTTTAGATATTAAATCGTGTCAAAATTAACGGCCTGATTTTCATAACCCGTTGCGATGATTGGAATTGACCTTATAAAAATCGACCGGATGCAAAAGCTGATCGATAAATATGACACTAAAATATTAGAGAAGTTCTTATCATCCCAGGAGATCGTTCTCGTAAAGAACCATCGGACTGCCGCCGGTTTCTGGGCCGCAAAAGAGGCAGCTTCCAAAGCTTTGGGGTGCGGTATCGGCGCCGAGTGCGGTTTTCACGATATCACGATTTCAAAAACAGCGAAAGGTGCCCCGCTGTTGGAGCTTTCGGCCAAAGTCAAAGAGCAGTTCGGCATCCGGGCTTCTGCCCTCTCCATTACCCATGACGGCGACTATGCCATCGCCGTCGTTACGCACGAAAAGAGAGCTTAACCGCCGCCGACAAAGTCCAGCAGCTCGAGTTTGTCCCCGTCTGCCAGCGTGTGCTCGCCCCACCTGTCTTGTTTTACGATCTCCATATTGACCGCTGCGGCCATTACTTTGCCTTCAAGATCAAGTTTTTTCAAAAGTTCCAACAGGGTTGCTCCCTCTTCTACCGTCCTATCTTGCCCGTTTACAATTATCGTCATTTTCTTTTTCCCATATAGTTTTTTAATTCGTCTGCAACTGCACTGTTTTTTTTGGGCCCTTGCAAAATCAAGCGGCGTATAGCCGTCTGCATTTTTTGCGAAAGGGTCTGAACCGGCTTTGAACAGAAATTCAGCGACCTTTTCATCCCCGGTAACAGACGGCATTGTGCAGGGGAGTACGGCCGTCCACCTTATCGGCATAAAGTGACAAAACAATAGTAAAAATCACAAACAGTAATCGCATGCCTGCCTCATTTTATATGTCGTATTGTAGCTATTATAAATTTATTTTTACTAAGGGTAAGCGTCTGCTAACAAATTATAAAGATTCGGCGGTGGACTGACGCCAATAG
>CAZNQJ010000352.1:0-2704 GCA_964575205.1 uncultured Campylobacterales bacterium
CAATGATCTTATCGAATCGCATTTTATAATATTCTGTAACTTTGTTCAGCATAGTATCCAATTGACCTGACTGCTCACCTGCCGACACCATTGAGATAATCATGTTCTCAAAGAGGCCTGTCTCTTCAAGGCCTTCATGCAAAGTACTCCCTTTTTCAACTGAATTACGAACCGTAGTCAGTTTGTCTTTTAATGGAAGGTTATCTGTCATATTGATGGCGGTGTCAAGAGCTTCAGCTATCGGGATACCGGAACGGACCAGCTCCGAGAAGACGAGGGTAAAACGGTTCAATGTTGAATAGAGAATAATGCCCTTTATTAGATACACTTTTAAAAGAAATTGGTGAAAACCATATCTGAATTCTCTATTATTATCTATCATATATTTAATTACCATATAGATAATGGCCACGGCCGCCAAAACATAGAGACCATAATTTGTCAGCATGTTGGAGAGGAACATTAATATTCTTGTCGGCAATGGCAGACTGGCTCCAAGTTGTTCGAAGATCGCTTTAAATTGGGGGACAACAAAAGAGAGTAATATAGTAAACGCAACAGCCATTGCGATCATAACATTACGCGGGTAGGCCATCGCTTTTTTAAATTTGAGTACATTTTTGCGGATCTCTTCGAGCATAACAGCAAGTTTTGTCAATGCCTCAGCCATATTTCCGGTTTTTTCACCCAGCTCGACCATGGCCAAGGTCAGACCACCAAGTTGAAATCGGAAGTGGTCCATTGCCTTATAGAGGCTTGAGCCGGCATTAATATCCTCTCCGCATTTGCTAAGAATCTCTTTAAGTGTTTTGTCTTCTGTAGCTTCAGCCAATTCTGCAAGAGAATCATGTATCGAAATACCTGCATTGGTCATAACTGCCAACTGGCCAATTGCAGCTATTTGAGCATCTGGCTTGAGCTTTTTCTTTTTAGCATTTTTAAAAATCTCGGCTTTAAATTGAGCAAATTGTTCATCTAGCGGAGGGGAACTCTCTTCAATTTTGACTAATATACCAGGATATTTTACCTTGGCAATATAGTGTGCCTCTTTTTTACCCTCAGCGTAAAATTTATGCTCTGTTTTTTTTCCGCGTGCAAGTACGGTTGCTGTAAAATGTTTCATACTTTTGCCACCCTTAAAATTTCTTCCAACGTTGTTGTGCCGTTGACAACTTTTTTCATTCCATTTGCAAACATAGGTTCAAAACCCTCTTTGCGTGCCTGTTCAATCAACTCGTCTTTTGACGCACCGCGCGCGATCATGCTGCCCAGCTCTTCCGTGATCGGTAAGACCTCCGAGATCATCTCCCGGCCCATATACCCGACACCGTTACACTCCCGGCACCCTTTACCTTTATAAAATACCATATCATGCGGAAGATATTGCTTATAGGGGTCGATGACGGAGAGTGGAATATGATCTTCGGCCTTGCAATAGGGGCAGATCTTGCGGATAAGACGTTGTGCCTGAATTGCGACCAGGGAACCGCTGATAAGATAAGGCTCAATGCCCATGTCGACCATACGCGGTATCGCACTGATTGCATCGTTGGTGTGCAAAGTTGAGAGAACAAGGTGCCCTGTCAAAGCGGCCTTGATCGCGATTTCAAGTGTCTCCTGGTCACGGATCTCGCCGACCATGATCTTGTCAGGATCCTGACGCAAAATAGAGCGGAGCGCATCGGCAAAACTCAGTCCGACATTGGCATGTACCTGTACCTGCTGAATAAGATTCATGCGGTACTCTACCGGGTCTTCTACAGTGATGACCTTGTCTTCAACGCTGCGAAGCTCATTGAGCGCACCGTAAAGTGTTGTTGTCTTACCGCTCCCGGTCGGTCCTGTGACAAGGATAATGCCAAAAGGCGATTTGAGTGCCGTGTGCAGTTTTTTGTAGCCTGCTTCGTCCATACCGGCATCTTCCAGACGGATCAATGCTTTCTCTTTGTCGAGAATACGCATGACGATTGATTCCCCGTACATGATAGGCAAGGTGGAAAAACGGAAATCGAACTCTCTCTCTCCCACTTTGGCGGAAAAACGTCCGTCCTGGGGTTTCCTTCGCTCCGCGATATCAAGATTTGCCAGGATCTTCAAACGCGAAGAGAGCGGCGGATAGATATCTTTGTCAAAGATAAAGATCTCGGTGAGTTTTCCGTCTACACGGGCACGTACCGTACAGTTATTTTCTGTAGGTTCAATATGAATATCGCTGGCCCGGTTCTTGATACAGGCTTTTAAGATGACATCAATGAGTTGCAAAATAGATGAAGCCTGTGCCTGATCGTGTTTTTGATCTTTGCCTAATGAGTTTAACTCACTGCGAATGTTGATGACAAGCTCTTTTACACTGTCTTTTAGATCGATCTTAAAAAGATAGGTTTGGATCTGTTTCTCTGTGGCAATGGCGATATCAATCGGTTTACGGGGAAAGAGGCGCTGAAGTGCTTCTTGTGCTTCAATGTTCAAGGGGTCCATAAATGCAACGGTGACCGAAAGATCGTTCTCTTTGATAGGTATGGCATTGAAGCGTTTGAGTTGTGACAGCGGAATCCTGTCGGCCAATCTATAATCCATATCGATGGAATCAAGATCCAGATATTGTATCTCCATCACCTGGGCAAGATGCTGTATGACGGCCTGTTCGTCCAAAAACTGATACTGCTTGATAATACTGATTTCGTAATTACCGGACCGGACCTGC
>CAZNQJ010000353.1:0-2701 GCA_964575205.1 uncultured Campylobacterales bacterium
TACCGTTAGCTTTCTGCTTTGTGCAAGCAAAGAAGAAAACTGACAACACTACTATTAAATTTAATTCAAAAAGAAGAAACTAAAGATGAAGTATTGTTGTGTAATTGTTAGAAGTAATAAACATTCCTGACATCACTCTTACTTTTTTACGCCGCAAAAAAAGTAAGCAAAAAAGCTCTCGAAACGGCTTCGAGGTCGGTGGCTACCGACTACCTTCCTTACACTCTCTTTTTCACTAAAAATCCCTAACTCGCTTACGCTCAAACAGAGTGATTTTCTTAACGCGAAAAAGAGAGTTCCAGTCAGCTCTGCAGATTTTTCGAAAAAGAGCCAAGCGGTAACGCATTATTTTCGGTCTAAAAGCTGTCGCTTTTCAATGCGGCTTGGCCTCATTGTGTCGAACTCTCAGTTCTCAGGACGATTCGAGATTGCTTAGAAATATGTAAAAGACGAGTTATTAGAGGCGGAAGATTATTCCCCGCCGAAAACACCGAAAGGATCTTCGTCGCCGACGGAAGCCGGATCGATCTTGATAGCGTCGACTATGTAGTTGTCGCGGTGCTGTGGCGGGAGGCGGGGCACCAGCCTTTCGAGGGCCTGTGCTTCATTTTTTGCATCTACACGGAACGTGCTTTTTTTGCTGCCGTCTATACGGATGTCGACGAGGTAGTGCATGGTATCTCCTGGTTTAGATGTTCTGCAGGTGGGAGTTGAGCAGGTAGAGTCTGCCGTAGCAGTCGAAGTACTGCATGTAATAGGCTTTGTGAACATTCCTGCCGGTTTGGAGTGCGTAGCGTCCGAAGTTGGTGATGATGTCGCGGTCAGTGATGTCGAGGACGGTGACGCGGCGGATCAGGAAGTCGTTGTCTCCTTGCAGCGCAGAGAGCTTTTTGCGGCGGTTATGCACCCAGAGCAGCTCGCTTTTAAGCGGGAGTTCTCTTGCCCTGTCGGCACTCCACTCCCGAACAGCACCGAAGGCCGAGAGCTCCTCGTCCGTGATATTACGGTAGGGGCGCATCAGCCGATTTCGTTGGTATAGGCGTAGGTCGAAGAGATGGAGCGCAGGCGCTCGGCTGCTTTGGTAAAGGCCTCGATGACGTAGTCGATCTCCTCCTCGCTGGTGAAACGCGAAAGGCTCAGACGCATCGCCGTATGGGCAAGTTCGGGGTCTTCGCCGATGGCGCTCATGACCGGGTTGGCGTGCAGCGACTCCGAGGCGCAGGCACTTCCGGTGGAGGCGGCGATGCCGGCACGGTTGAGGTCCCAGAGCATCGCTTCGCCTTCGATACCGCGAAGCGAGATGAGGATGGTGTTCGGTGTACGCTGGTCGCGGTTTCCGACGACGATAGTGTCGGGGATCTTTGAAAGGGCATCTTCAAGTTTGTCGCGCAGTCTTCGCACGTCGTTGTTCATCTTCTCGACGTGGCCCGTCGCCTGTTTCATGGCCAGACCCATGCCGACGATGTAGGCGACGTTCAGTGTCCCGGCACGTTTGCCGCCCATCTGCTCGCCCCCGTGAAGAAGGTTCGGAAGGGTTTTGCCTTTTTTGACATAGAGCCCGCCGATCCCTTTCGGTCCGTGAAACTTGTGGGCTGAAAAGGTCAGGTAGTCCACGTCGACCTTGGTAAGATCGACAGGTATCTTGCCGATGGCCTGTACGGCGTCGGTATGGAAGAGGATTCCTTTCTCTTTTGCAAAGGCTGCGACCTCTTCGACGGGGAAGATCATCCCGGTCTCATTGTTCGCCCACATCATCGAGATAAGAACAGTTTTGTCTGTGACGGCCGCTTTCATCGCTTCCGCCGAGATGCCGCCGTTTTCGTCGACATCGACATAGGTGACATCGACACCGAAGTCGCTGAGGAACATCAGGGTCTCAAGGATGGCCGGATGCTCCACCGAGGAGGTGACGATGTGGTTTTTCTCGGGGTTCGGAAGAATATGTTTGAAAAAGACCCCTTTGAGCACCGCATTGTTGCTCTCGGTGGCACAGGAGGTGATCAGGATGTCGTCCGCATCGGGCACGTTGAGGGCGTCATACATCTCGCCCATAGCGCGATTCAAATGGGGGCGAACTTCCATTCCGTACTGGTGCAGCGAGTTCGGGTTGCCGTAGAGCTCTTCGAAGAAGGGCTGCATCTTGACTTTGACCAGCGGGTCGATCTTTGTGGTGGCATTGTTGTCCAGGTAAACGCGCATCGTGTGTTCCTCGTATATTTGTGATAATGTCCCGGTTTATAGTTGTGGGACGTTTTTAGAGAGAATGCAAGTTCTGTTCGAGGAGGGGGAAGATTACGGTGTTTTTAGAACGTAGCCACTCATTTTTGTTCGAATTACGGTTTTATCGCTACTTGGTACACATGAGCATTTTACTAAGTACAGCGTAGTAACGAGGAAGGTCCTTGTTGCGGGTCCTCGACCACCGTTTCGGTGATCCTTCGGATTTTACTGCTCCCTTTCGATCGGGCCGTATCCGAATGAGCTCAAGCCCTTGTCCCATTCATCCAGCAGCCGATAGGCAAACAGTTTAATATCCGGATGTTTTGCCGTGTAGGAGAGCATTGCTCTGGCAGCACTTCTGGTCGCTTCGGCGCAATCATCGAAGATCTTCTCGATCTCGGCCGACGTGAGCTTGCATGTCTGCCTGCCGAATCCAAGATAGGTCTTTTTCTTCCACCACACTTTTCCGCCGCTCATATCA
>CAZNQJ010000354.1:0-2698 GCA_964575205.1 uncultured Campylobacterales bacterium
AGGGTTTTTAGAGATGCCCTTATAGTACTATTAACGAAAATGAAGATCGTTGCTTAAAAGTCGTTGTCAATCCGGAAAAATCTTTGGTTATAACAGCTTATTTCGACAGAAACATGAGGAAGAGAGGTTGTAGATGACAATCAAATACGATAAAGAGACAGACGCAATATATGTTGTTTTGTCTGAAGACAAGATCGTTGAAAGTGAAGAGAGATCAAAAGACGTAATTATTGATTTTAATGCAAAAGATGAGATCGTAGCAATCGAAATATTAAATGTTAAAAACAATGAACATTCGATTGATCTGCCTTTTGTTTTAAAAAGTGCCTGAGAGAACTACCCTGCTTTGGTCCCTGCTCTTTAGTCCGTGTTACGTATTACGTGCTACGTGTTACGAAAGAGCCGGAAAAACCCGCAACACCCCTCAGTAATCGTAGCACGTAACACTTAGCACGTAACACCGCTCCAAACCCATAGCATGTAAGACGCGAAAGCCATAAAGTATGGTAAAATATGGTAAATCTGTTTAAAGGGAAGCCTATGACCAGGAAAATGACGATTACACTCGAAGACGAACTGATCGAAGAGTTGAGCAATACTGCAGCGGCTCTGGGCAAAAAGAAGACCCAGATCGTACGCGAAGCCCTGCAAAGCTATCTTCCGGCTATGAAAAAAAGCCAGATGGCCGAAGCGTGGAAAAAAGCCAATGCCGAATCGATAAAGTCCTATAACGACATGATCGACTCGCAAGGCGCCTTCGGCGACAAAGTGAGAATGTTTTAATGGCGCAATTTGATGTCTATGCCAACGCCAACACGCAGACGAAAGAGCGCGTCCCCTATCTGTTGGATATTCAGCATGATCTTCTGGAAAACCTGTCAACGCGGGTGGTCATCCCTCTTGTCGTCGGCATGAAGCCTGTTACACACTTAAATCCGCTGTTTGTCATTGACGGTCAAAAGGTGACTCTCTCAACGGCAGAGATGGCGGGTGTGCCGCTGCGTGTCCTGGGGGCGAAAGTGACATCGCTGGAGCAGTCACGCCAGGAGATCATCGCCGCCGTTGATTTTTTGATCACGGGATTCTAATCATCGAATGACGCGAAAGTCCGTATTACGTGCTACGTGCTACGAAAGAGCTATAAAACCCCGCAATGTAGCACCTCTCAGTAATCGTAACACGTAGCACTTAGCACGTAACACTTTTCCTAACTCGTAATCTGCTGACGAAAGCTCTTGCTCTTTTTTCTTTTTTGTCAACAGATTAAGCAGATTATGGGGATTTTTGTAAAACTATTGCACGTCATCCCAAACTCGATTTGGGATCCACTGCACCCCAGGTGCAGATGACAATACCATTGTCATAAAGAGCTGGATTCTGAATCAAGTTCAGAATGACGCGAAAGACCGTGTTACGTATTACGTGATATGTGCTACGAAAGTGCCGGAAAACCCCTCAGAAATCGTAACTTAAAACTTAGCACATGATTCAGGCACTTGCCCTTTCTATTCACGATTCACGAATCACCACTCACCGTCTAGCGCTAAGAACCCCGTTCTACTCCGCGCAGACCTTCTGAGTGACGATGACGTTCTCGAGGCTCTCTTCGACAACGGCCGTTTCCTGGCACTCTTTGCTGGCCTGGCGGCGCAGCATCTCCGAGAAGACAAAGTACATGGCGACCACATTGAGGGCGAACAGCAGAAGGCTCATCGTCTGGTCGGCGCTCTCGACGATCTGCAGCGCCGTGATGGAGTAGATGGCCTGCAGCGTCGCCAGGAAGAGGACGGTCTTCTTGCTGCTGCGGTTAAAAAAGTTGTAGAGGACATGGTGAAGGTGGGTCTTGTCGGCGGCGAACATGGACTTGCCGTGGCGTTTGCGGCGGACCATCACGATGATGGTGTCCATCAGCGGTATGGCGATGAGAAACAGCACCGTCACCGGGTGGACATAGTCGGTCGCCTTTGTGGCCAGCACGCTGATGACAAAGCCCAGCGTCAGCGAACCGCTGTCGCCCATGAAGATGCTGGCCGGGTTCCAGTTGTAGATCAAAAAGGCCAGCAGCCCCGCGATGAAGGCACCCGAGATCACCATCATGAAGGTGTCGTCATAGCTGTAGCCGATGCTCAAAAGCGCCGCCAGTATGATGACACTGACCGACCCGGCCAGCCCGTCCAGCCCGTCGATGAGGTTGAGCGCATTGGTCAGACCGACGATGGCAAAGATCGTAAAAGGGAGCGCCACCCATCCCAGGCTGATGTCGAAGCCCAGGTAACTCCCCAGCGTCGCGATGCTGATGCCGTCAAAATAGACCATCAGGGCGGCCAGACCGATGACGATGAACTTCGTGTTGGGGGCGGTGTCCTGGTGGTCATCGAGCAGTCCGACGACAAAAACGGCAAGAATGGCCAGCAGGCTGAGCGCGTGCGATGTCAGCAGGTCAAAATGGAAAAAAGGCTCCACCAGGGCCACGGCCAGAAAAAAGCCTATGCCCGCCCCTCTCGGGTGGTGGCGCACATGCATGCTGCGCGCATTGGGCACATCGACCAGCCCCAGTTTAAGGGCATTGACAATAATGACTTTTATCATCACCAGCGCGACGATAAAGATAAGGATCAGTTCTAACAACATAAATCTCCAAAGTGTACCACTAATACCCAGAGATGGGTTTTAGATATACTCTCAATTTTAAAAATAA
>CAZNQJ010000355.1:0-2698 GCA_964575205.1 uncultured Campylobacterales bacterium
CTTGAAAAGGTATTCAAGCATATCGGCTTTAGCGGTTGTATTGATCGCCACCAGCTCAATATCATCACGCTCCATGATGATCTTTGCCACGATCATCCCAATTCTGCCCGTTCCGTTTATTGCTGCTTTAATTGCCATAAATATCCTTTGTTTCTAAAATAATTTATAACGTACATTATACGCAAAATAGATTACACTATTGTCTGATATTTAGTCAATGCTGTCAAAATACAAGATTTTTGAAATGATAAAATGTCATAATCTGTTTTTCTACATAAACAAAGGGAAATAATGAGTCTTCATCCAAATGCCGGTAAACTGGCGCCAAAATCCATTCTTATCAATGTCCCGGAAGTGATCAGTGCCTACTATACACAGACACCTGACACAAAGAACAGTGCCCAGCGCATCAGCTTCGGAACCTCCGGCCACCGAGGAGCTTCACTGCTGAGGAGTTTCAATGAGACACACATACTGGCGGTCACCCAGGCCGTCTGCGACTACCGCAAAGAAGCGGGTATCAGCGGAACCCTGTTCATGGGGATGGATACCCATGCCCTCTCCTACCCGGCACAGCTTACCGCTCTGCAGGTTCTAAGCGCCAACGGTGTCGATGTGCGTATTGCCAAAGAGTTCGGCTACACGCCGACACCGGTCATCTCGCACGCCATTTTGACCCACAACAAAAGCGCAGAAGCACAGTGTGACGGCATCGTTATCACCCCTTCGCACAACCCGCCATCAGACGGCGGTTTCAAATACAACCCGCCGCACGGCGGACCGGCCGATACGGACGTCACCGACTGGATCGAAGCGCGCGCGAACACCCTGATGGAAAACGGTCTCGACGGTGTCCTGACGTTACCCCTCGATCAGGCGCTCAAGGCCGACAATGTGATCGAATATGACTACATCACCCCTTACGTAGAAGACCTCCAAAACGTCATCGATATGGAGGCCATCGCCAGCTCCGGCATCCATATCGGCGCCGATGCGATGGGCGGTTCGGGCATGGCCTACTACCGTGCCATCAAGGAACGTTACGGACTCAACATGGAGACCTTCAACGACACCCTCGATTCGACCTTCTCGTTTATGCACTGCGACAAGGACGGCAAGATCCGTATGGACTGCTCCTCGCCATACGCGATGGCGGGGCTGGTCGCAATGAAAGAGAAGTTCGACATCGCCTTCGGCAACGATACGGACTTCGACCGCCACGGCATCGTCACCAAGAGCGTCGGCCTGATGAACCCCAACCACTACCTCAGCGTCGCGATCAACTACCTGGCGCAGAACAGACCGCTCTGGAAAAACGGTCTGGGCATCGGCAAGACACTGGTGAGCAGCTCAATGATCGACCGTGTGGCCGATGCCCTCGGTGAAAAGGTGATCGAGGTGCCGGTCGGTTTCAAATGGTTCGTCGAAGGTCTGGTCGAAGGGAGCATCTTTTTCGGCGGCGAGGAGAGCGCCGGAGCGAGTTTCCTGCGCAAAGACGGCACCGTCTGGACAACGGACAAGGATGGGATGATCATGACCCTTCTTGCTGCAGAGATCCTGGCAAAGACAGGCCGTGATCCGGGTGAACATTACCGGGAGCTGACAGAAAAGTTCGGGGCACCGATCTATGCGCGTATTGATGCACCTGCCGATGAGAAGCAGCGTACCATCCTCAAAAAGCTCTCCCCCGAAGATGTCAAAGAGGAGATGCTTGCCGGCGAGCCGATCGAAGCGATCCTGACCAACGCTCCGGGCAACGGCGCCGCCATCGGCGGTCTAAAGGTCGTTGCAAAAAACGGCTGGTTCGCCCTGCGCCCTTCCGGGACCGAAGCGGTCTACAAGATCTATGCAGAGAGCTTCATCGACGAAGCGCACCTCAAGCAGATCCAGGACGAAGCACAGGCGATGGTCGGCAAACTTTTCTAGCAGGAAGCTTCAGCGGCTTCCCTATAAGCCGCTAATACCGCTGTTCGCTACTCGCTCTTCCCATCATCTCTCTTCGTTTCCTCTTTTTTTGCCTTGGCACTTTTTTTCATCTCGGCATAGCGCGCACGGCTCTCGGCCGCTTCGCGCTGCCAGACGAACCAGTCGTTGTTGACATCATCGGCTTTGGTCGCGCAGGGCTGTTTTTTCTCGCTCTGCCAGAGTGCCTCCCCGGGTTTGGGGCAGGCGCGGACACACTCACCGCAGTAGATGCAGAGGTAGGAGTTGTAGCGGTACTCTTTCGAGCCGTCTTCATGCTGGGAAAAAACGATCGCCTTCGGCGGACAGGCCTTTTCACACTGATCGCAGTAGATGCAGTCATCGGCACTGAACTCGATGAGTCCCCGGTACTCTTTGGGCAGCACGATATCCTCTTCAAGAGGGTACTTGAGCGTATGCACCGGTTTGAAAAGGTTGGTGAAGGCTTGCAGCAGTGCTTTAAACATCGGCTCTCCTACTTGGCCGTGCAGGACATGCAGGGGTCAAAGGAGGCAAGGATCATCGGCGCGTCCGCATACTCGCTCCCTTTGAAGACCTCGATCATCGCCGGAATGGCCGAAAAGGTCGGCGTTTTCAGGCGCACTCTGTCGAGAAAGTTCTTCTTGCTTCCGCGGACCAGGTAGAAGAGCTCGCCGCGCGGCGCCTCGACCCTTATGAGCGCCTCGCCGTCAGGTTTGCCTTTGACCTTTTCGATAATCTCTCCTTCCGGGAGGTT
>CAZNQJ010000356.1:0-2696 GCA_964575205.1 uncultured Campylobacterales bacterium
GAGCATCTCGTCTTTATTTTATGGGGGCGACCGGCACAGAGTAAAGAACGGCTGATCGATGCAGAAAAACACCTGATCCTGAAAGCGCCGCACCCGTCGCCTCTATCGGCTTACCGAGGTTTTTTCGGTTCAAAACCTTTTTCCAGGACGAATGAGTACCTGAGCGCCAACGGTATAACGCCGATCGATTGGTGTCTTGATCATTGATAGCTGAACGTTGCGTAGATCGGCAGGTGGTCCGAGAACCCTTTGCCGGTGTGATGTTTAGGGTATTTCCGGCTGCGTCCCCATCGGTTGATGCCGTCTTTTTTCAAGAGGTAGGGGCTGTCAAATTTATGAAAACTCCCCTTCAGGTACTCTGTCCCTTTACCGTCAGCGAGTTTCGGCGAGATGATAATGCTGTCGAGCCCTTCGCCGTTACCGCGGTATTTGTGACTCCAACGCGCCTCTTTAGGCAGTTCATACCAGAGGTTGTAGGCACAGTCATTGCAGTTGTTCAGCGCTTCTAATGCCACAGGAGTATTATTGACTGTCGTCTTTAGGATGCTGTTGATCCCCGTCAAGCCGCCGGTATCGTTGAATTTACGTTTTCTGACAAAGGTCTCGTTCTCTCTGTAATCCGAATTAAAGTCCCCTACCAGAACATAGTTGATGTCGCCCAGGGCATTTAGACGCTGCTTCAATACCTTCGCCGAAGCTACCCGCATACTTTCAGGGCCTGACTTGGATTTCCAGTGGTTGACAAAGAGGTAGAGCCTTTCACTGCCAAGCTGCACCTTTGCTTCAAGAATATTGCGGTATTGATGCGATGCTGTGACCCGCAGTTCCCGTGTCTGAATAGGATATTTTGAGAGCAGTGCGACTTTGACCGTCGTTGCTTTGGCGGAGGCAAGAGCGAAATAGGGAAAGTAGAGTCCGTCCCGCTGAATCTGCGCCTTGAGGTCTTTGAGCGCCTGCAGCGATTCGATCTCCTGGAGTGCGATGATGTCAGGTGATATATCGACAATGACCCTGGAGATGTTTTTGAGTTTCTTGCGGTAGGTATCGGCGTTCCACTGCCAGGAGGTGTTGGGAATATACTCCTCATACTCATGGCCGCTGTAGGCCAGGTCAAAGAGGTTTTCGACATTGTAGGTGGCTATTTTCACTTCTGCTCCTGTGAGTAGTGTCGCTAGAAAGAGGATAAGGAGCAGGGCCTGTTTCATTTGATGCCGTTGAGCCTTAGAAGACTCTGCGTCTCAGGCTCACGTCCGAGCAGCTCCCTGAAGAGTTCCTGCATACTTTGCGACCCGCCTTTTGAGAGGATAATATTGAGATAGTCTCTGCCCAGTTTAGTGTCAAATATACCCTGGTCGACAATGGCGAAAAAGGCATCTGCGCTCAGGACCTCCGCCCATTTGTAGGAGTAGTAGCCCGCGGCGTACCCGCCTGCAAAGATGTGTGAAAACCCGTTTTGGAATTTGTTGTAACTCGGCGGTGTGATCAGTGCCGTCTGCTGACGGATACGGTCAAGCAGGTTCTGCACCTCTTCGCCCTGGTAGAGACTGAGATGCAGTTTGAAATCAAACAGCGAAAACTCCAGTTGGCGCAGCATTCCCATTGCCGACTGAAAGTTCTTGGCGCGGACGAGCCTGTCGATCATCACATCGCTCAGTATGTCGCCGTTCTCATAATGTTTTGCAAAGAGTCTTAGTACCTCTGGTTCATACGCAAAGTTTTCCAGGAACTGCGACGGAAACTCGACGGCATCCCATTCGACGCCGTTGACACCGCTGACGCCGTTCTCATTGACAGTGGAGAGCATATGATGCAGGGCATGCCCCATCTCATGGAAGAGGGTCACGACGTCGTCATGGCGCAGCAGCGAAGGGTTTTCGGCCGATGAGGGCGGAAAGTTGCAGACGATAAAGGCCGAAGCGAGCTGTTCATGATCGTTTTCATCCCTGCAGTGGCTCTGCCAGTTGTGCATCCATGCGCCGCCGCGCTTGCTCTCACGCGCCTCAAGATCGAGGTAGAGGCGGGCACGCAGTACGTCGTCGACATAGAGATCATAGGCGCTGGCTTTCTCGTCCCAGAGCTTTTCGTCCGTCTCTCTGAAACTGACACCGAAGAGCCTGTGCAAAAAGACGAACATCCCCTCCACAACAGAGTTCTGTTCGAAATAGGGACGGTAGGCCTCTTCGTCGATATCGTACTGCGCTTTTTTGAGGATCTCGCTGTAGTAGGCGGTGTCGAAACTCTCCAGCGGTGCATCGCTCATCTTTTTCAGCTCTTCGAGCTCGTTTTGCCCCTGGTGGTGGGCATTGGCAGCGAGCTCTTCTAAAAAGTCTATAACGCTTTGTGTCGTAGGGGCCATCTTCGTTGCGATAGAGTACTCGGCATAGCTTTTAAACCCCAGAAGCTGTGCGCTCTCCATCTTGAGTGCAAGCAGTTCGTCGATGATGGCCGCATTCTGGGGTGCACGTGTCGTGTAGGCTTTATAGAGCTCTTCTCTGATGGAACGGTTCGGACCATAGGTCATGTAGGCGATGTAGGAGGGCATCTGCAGGGTGAAACGGTAGAAGGTCTTGCCCTCTTTCTCGATTTTAGCCGCTTCGATATCGCTCTGCGGCAGACCCGCGACATCTTTTTCGTCCTCGATCAGCAGTTCATAGGCATTTGTGGCATTGAGCAGGTTCTGCGAGAAGTCGTTGGTC
>CAZNQJ010000357.1:0-2695 GCA_964575205.1 uncultured Campylobacterales bacterium
TGGAAGCTCCTTTTCTCCAGTATTGAGGGGATCACGGAAGAAGAGGTGACCACACGGCTGCTGCAGCAGATCGCCACCGATGCCGGGTTTAACAACGGTTTCGAGTTTTTGCAGCATGTCCAGTTCGGCGACGAAGGCATCAGTGACGCAGGCGGCAACAGCTATGAGTACTGGTTCAAACTCTACCCCTGGGAAGATATCGGCAGCGATGAGCCGGAACTCGCCGTGATGCTCAACACCATCATGCAGAACCAAAAGGCGATCATCCTGAATCCGGCCTACACCCTGCTCTTTCAGTCCAAAGGGATGCTGAAAGTGCTTTATGATCTCTTTCCCGATTCGCCCTACCTGCTCAAGACCTCGGATCAACCGCTCGAATGCGCCTATGTTGAAAAACGCCATTTCGGCCGGGAGGGGGCCAATACGAGGATTGTTGATGCAAACGGTAAAGTCCTGGCTCTGACAGACGGACCGTATGCGAATTACAAACCCGTTTACCAGGAGTACGTTGAATTTCCGAAAGACAGCCAGGGAAACAAATACCAGGCCGGCGTCTTTTTTGCCTATGAAGCCTGCGGGTTAGGCTTTAGACGCGGCGGCGAGATCATGGATAATATGAGCAAATTCGTAGGCCACCTCCTCCGTTAACCCGGTTCAGGGCAGGAGGCAACCCCTCTTCGTCCTCGGGCCTTTTCAGGCTTCCGGTTCGTCCATTCCATCGCCATTGCCCATCAAAACCGCCAGCCATCGCGTCTTTTCACTGGTATGCAGCATTATCTTTATCATGATGGTCAGCGGAATGGAAAGCAGCATACCGATCGGTCCGAAAAGCCATCCCCAAAAGATGAGCGATAGAAAAACGACCAGCGTCGACATGCCCAGCCCCTCACCCATCAGACGCGGTTCTATAATCGAACCGATGATGATATTGACGGCCAGATAGACCAGCCCCACCTCCAGCATGCCGAACGTTCCCATCTGGACAAACGCCAGAAGAGCAGCCGGTACGGCGGCAAGAATGGAGCCGATATTGGGAATAAAATTGAACATAAAGGCGACCAGCCCCCAAAGCACAGCGTAATCGAGCCCTATTACCATTAAAATCATCGTCACGACCAGCCCCGTTGCAAGCGAAGTGGCGGCTTTGAGCGCCATGTAGTGTTTTATCTTTGAGAGGATCTCGTTGACAGACTTCATCGTCCCTCTCTCACCACCGGCCTGCTCAAGTTTTTTGGCCAACTGGGTCGATTCGAGGAGCATGAAAAGAATGATCAGGAAGATCATAAAACTGTTGGTCAAAACCGAACCGGCCCCTTTTAAGACGGTTGCAGAGTACTGCATCAGCTTGGCCGGATTGAAATAGGAGTTCAGTTCACCGTTTATCATCCCGTATCTGTTTAAGAGGGTAGTCAGAGAGTGCAGCTGGGTCTGCAATTTGGCTTCATAAACCGGCATGTTTTCACTGAAACTCTGAACCGAACTGCCGACGATGACGCCCAAAAGGCTAAATACGATCACAAGCCCGCCGACGACGGCAAAAAGAGCCAAAAGCGTCGGAACTTTCCGTCGTATCAATGCGCTGTAGAGCGGGGCAATGATGGTCGCAATAAAAGTGGCAAGCAGCATAGGAACCACGATAGCCGCAGCCATTTTCAGCGCACCCAAAATGATGATGATCGCGGCAATCACTATGATGGCGTGCCCTAAAGGTTTTGTTTGCTCCATTATCTCTGCTTATGTTAGTATATATGCACAAGTTTAGCATAAGGGCACCTTTAGAACCCCTGTACAGTGTCAGAGATGCTCATAATTGAGGGAAAAATGGTTCAAGATCAAGGTTCATTGGAAAAGGCCGTCAACGGCGATTACGACTTTAGCGTTGGGGAGATCATTGCAGAGGCCTGGGAAAAAGTCAATGGCACCAAACTCAAGATCATCGCTGCTCTGGTCGTCTATGTCGTTATCGCATCGCTGACAACAGGCGTTATCAGTTTTTTCTTCGATGCCAACTCCTTTTACGACGCCGGCGAGATAGCCAAAGGTATCTTCACCGATATGGTCATCAGCTGGCTCGCTTCGCCGGTCACGATTCCGCTCGCACTCGGACTGCTTCTTTTGGGTTACAGCCGGGCCAATGATGAAGAGCTGCAGATCGATTCGATCTTCAACAACTATGTCCTGGTCTGGCCCCTCGTTTTTGCCACCCTGCTGATCGCGATTTTTACCTACATCGGTTTTGCTCTTCTGGTACTGCCGGGAATCTATCTCGCTGTCGCATACAACTTCACACTGCCGCTTATGGTCGATAAAAAACTGGGCATCTGGGGCGCGATGGAGGTCTCCCGCCGGGCCGTGACAAAACACTGGTTCACTCTCTTCGGCGTCTATATCGTTTTGGCCTTTCTTATGATTTTGAGCGCCATCCCCTTCGGCATCGGCCTGATATGGACCATCCCGCTTGTTTTGATCGCCCACGGCATCATGTACCGCAAGATATTCGGCTGGAAGGTTCACGACCCGATTGATTCGTGATTCGTATTAAGCGTTAAGCGTTAAGCGTTAAGCGTTAAGCGTTAAGCGTTAAGCGTTAAGCAAGGTGGCGAAGCTCACCTTAAGTGAACCTGCAAAAGTTTCAGATTTGGTGCAGATTGTGCCGAAGTGAACCCGAAGGCGTACATCGGTACGTCGAGCGGTG
>CAZNQJ010000358.1:0-2689 GCA_964575205.1 uncultured Campylobacterales bacterium
ATCGCCAGGGCCATCTTAAAGGATCCGGATATTCTTATATTGGACGAGGCCACCAGTTCGCTGGACACCGAGGCCGAAATGTTGATTCAAAAGGCTTTGGAAAAATTGATCAAAGGGAAAACGGTTTTTGCCATCGCCGTAAGCTGAAAGGCGTAACCGTACTCGTTGTCCTGCCAGGCGGTGATCTTGATGCAGCGGCCGCCAAGTACTTCCGTAAGCGGCAGATCGATCGTTGCGCTGTGGCGGTTCTTTACGAAATCGGATGACACTTTACAGGTGTCATCCGTACCGATAATATTCTGCAGAGCGCCTTGAGACGTTTCAACAAGAAGATCATTGAGCGCTTTGCGCTCGGTCGGGTTTTCGACGTGGAGCGTAAAGTCATACAGGGTCGTCGCCTTGATCGGTACCCTGATGCTTTTGGTGTAGAGTCTATCTCTCAGATGCGGAAAAAGTGAGCCCAGCGTTGCTGTCGCCGTGCTCTCCAGCGGCAGGATATTCTGTGTCGCCGAACGTGAACGCCTGAGTCCGTCGCCCGGGTGCTTCGAATCGAGAAGGTTCTGTTCGCCGGTGTAGCTGTGCACCATGCTGATACAGGCATAACTGATACCGTAACGCTTGTCTATCAGCTGCATGAGCGGGGCGATCGCATTGGTACTGCAGCTGGAGTTTGAGATGATCTTTTCGCCTCTGTACTGCCGATGGTTAAAGCCCATGATATAGATCGGGGTGTCATCTTTTGGCGGTGCGGAGAGAATGACCTTTCCGACCCCTTGATGAAGATAGGACTCGTTCGCTTCTCTTGTCAGAAAAAGTCCGCTGCACTGCAGCAGTACATCCACGTGCAGAGAAGAGAGATCCAGACGCTCAGGCTCCGCTTGGCAAAAAAGCCTTATCTGATGTCTGCCGACGCGCAGAAGGTCATCTTCAAGGGTTATCTCGTGCGGCAGCTCCTTATAGATCGAGTCGTACTGCATGAGATAAGGAAACTGTGATACAGGGAAAACATCATTGATGCCGACGATCTCAAATGCATTGTCTTCGAGCATCACACGCAAAGCACTGCGCCCGATGCGACCGAAACCGTTGATGAAAACCCTGATCTTTTGCATGGTAAATATGGCCTGTTATCGTTATAAACCCCTGAAATGACGTGCCGGGGGTTTTGTTTTTATGATTTTAGCAGTTATTCTGACCTAAGGGTAGGATATTGTCTATGTTTGGTACGAAATTGATGAAATTGAGAGATTTTATTGTCTACGGTGCAGGTGTAGTCAGACATGCACCTCAAATTTACGGGCATGTTCTGGATTTCGGCAGCCAAAGGCAAGGCGTGCCGAAAGAGCTAACAAAGCAAAACGTCTTTACGGAAGAAGTTTTGTATCAACGCGGCGGTTTTGCTGCCAGCACTCTTTAGTCTTTTCTGTACACACAGGGTTGTTTTCACCGTAGCTGATCATTGTAATACGATCTTCGGCAACACCTTCGGCGACCATCTCAGCCTTGACAGCGTTTGCACGGCGCAGGCCAAGTGCGAAGTTATACTCATCGCTTCCCCATTCGTCGCAGTTGCCCTCGAGTTTGATATTGTAATCCGCAGCATCGCCATTGACAAGCTTGCTGTTGGCCATAATATCCTCTTGCATATCCGAACGGATGTTGAACTTGTCAAAATCAAAGTTGATTGTTTTCAACTCGCTTTGAAGGTCATCAATTGACACTTCATTAACGACTTCAATGACTCTTGTTTCAGGGACAACAACCACTTCCTCTACCGGTTCTGGTTCTGCAACTGGTGCACTCACCTGCGGCGTTTCTTCGACCACAGGCTCTTTTGTCGAACAACCCGTCAACGCCAAAAGCGCTATCAACGTGCTGGAAAGAACAATCATTTTCATCTATGTATCCTTTGTGTATTTTGCAACATTCTAGCTCACAATCCTAATAGGAACTCTTAAACTTGTGTAAAACCGTTCAATAATTTTCATGCAACGGTTTTGAGCCCGGATTCACGAGCCTGTTTGCTGTTTTATTGTACTTTTTTTACGCTTTTTTTTACCTCAAAGAGCAAAAAAAACCCTCATCAGCTGGTTCAAAACAGCTTTTCTTGCGGCATGCAAGTGACGTTTATCCAGAATATCGCTAAAAACCTTACAAAAAACTTTGGATTTCCCCTTGTTGCCGACTCTGAACCCCTTACACGGTCATGTCCCGCAATGAGAGGTTCGCAAGCACATACGTGATGCAGTCTTGAACAGATAGCTCCACTGAATTGATTTACAAAAAATATGCTACGCTGTATAAAGAGTAACCTCTAAATTTATTTATCGGGAGCGCCAGATGAAATACAAAATATTGGGTATTTTCGTTTTGACAGTGCTGTTAATACAGATCATCCCCTACGGCAGAGAGCATACAAACGCGCACATAGTTGTAGAACCCAAGTGGGACACAGCTGAGACAAGAGCGCTCTTTTTCCGTGCCTGTGCGGACTGTCACAGCAACGAAACAAAATGGCCCTGGTACAGCAATGTTGCCCCGGTATCATGGCTGGTACAACATGATGTAGACGAAGGGCGAGAAAAGTTCAATATCTCTGTGTGGGGCATCCAGAAAGAGAATGAGGGAGATGAAGCGGTCAAAGAGGTGAAAGAGGGGGAGATGCCGCCTTGGTTTTACGTTATTCCCC
>CAZNQJ010000359.1:0-2673 GCA_964575205.1 uncultured Campylobacterales bacterium
ATCACTAAGATGGACCCGACGCTGAAATATTCCCCCTTTCGCGGCGTCGCCTATACCGACATCCTGGCCTCAAGACTTGCGGATGACAACCCCGCCAAGAAATTTATCGCCAACAATCTCATCACCTATGAAAACGGTGACAGCCCGGTCAGGCTTTCGCACATCTTTCTCGAACACAAAAACGAAAAGGGAGATTACGTGCCGGTGCTGGGAGGACTCTTAGCCGTGACGGATGCCCGCCGACCGGTCAAGGGGACGACGATCGTCTCCTTTGACATTGCTGAGCGGTTTCTCGGTTTTGTCGGTCAGGGGCTGCAGCCTAAAAAGATGTATTGGGGACTCGAAAAGACCCGGCTCGACAGTCCGGGATTCGAAAAACAGTATGTCGTCCATGCCAGCGATCCCATCGAGGCGCACTACCTTCTTACGCACACCGTCATGGAGAAGCTGACCCAGCTCATCGAAGAATACGGTCTGTTTCCCAGGCTCGCCTTCGTTAAAGACAAGATCTATGTCGCCGTTCTCTCAGGCGGGTTCTTTCAGCCCCTGTCGGCGTCGTGTCAGCTGACATTCAAAGATATCAAACAGAGCATCAATTCGCTTGAATTCACACGTGAAGTCATTAAAGTGATCCACCACCATCACCGCGTTTGACAATAGCACCGATCGCTTACAGCATCACCCTGCGGACGGTCGGCTTCGGCTCGCAAGCAACGGCCATCACGAATTCGGCGCTCAGCTCTTCACTGCAGTAGTCGATATCGGCGGGGTCAAAGGCGGGCTGGGCCGGGTCTAGGAACTTCTGCACCGTGGCACTGCCGCGAATACGCCGCTGCACCTCTTCAGCATCGGTCTCTCCGCCCAGAATCAGGGAGCGGATATATTCGGCGCAGGCCAGATCCTCATCGCCGGTGGGGTGCGAGGCGACAAGATTGATACGTTTGAGGTTCTTCAGCCGCGCCAGATAGGCCGCCGTAGCCCGGGCATTGGAGAAGCCCGTCACCAATACGACAGGGGCGCCCAGCGAATGGAGCGCAGCCTTGACGCCGTTGGTCGTCTTCTGGATGATCGTGCGCCCCTTAAGGTCTGTTGCGGCGAAGCGGCGAGGAGAGTTGTCCAGGTCAAAACCCTCGATCACAAACCCTCCGACCTCGCCGGCCAGCAGAGCATTCGGCAGCTCGTCCCTCATTGTAAACGCCTCCGTCACCTCCGGCACGAGCAGGATCTTCTCAGCTCCCTGCAGAAAGGCATAATGCGACACCGTAAAGGCACGCACAACGTCGATGACGACGTTGGCGTCGGCATCCGGCAGAGTCAGGTCGTTGCCCTGGAAGATGCGGATCTTGATCACAGGATGTGTTGTCTCATCTATTTTATATCGATTTCGGCCCATTTCTACTTCCTTTTTTGTTTGCTCTTATTTCGTTTAATCATAGAGAGGTGTATCTCTTTATCTGATCTCTATTCTATTTCTGCCATGTTCTTTTGCCGCATATAATGCGCTGTCGGCTCTAATAAGCATCGAATCGAATGAGTCATTTTTAGTAAAAGTCGCGATTCCGAATGATGCGCTACGGTGTCCTACACTGCTGAATATTTTTTTCTCTATCTGTTTTCTTAGCCGTTGGGCGGTCTCATTCGCTTCTGCAGCATCAGCTTTAGGTACGATGATGAGAAACTCCTCTCCTCCCCACCGCACGATCATCTCCGTCTCTCTAAGTGTGTTTTTCAGTATCGCTGCAAACTCTTTTAAAAACTGATCACCTACGCTATGTCCATAGGTATCGTTGATCGATTTAAAGTGATCGATATCCATCATAATGATCGACAAATCCGTATCGTAGCGTTTGGATTGAGCCATTTCAAAATCAAACGACTCCCGTATCTGATACCGGTTGCGCAAGCCGGTAAGCTGATCTGTCGTCGAGATTCCGTAGAGTGACTCTTTCTCTTTTTTGAGTTCGCTGTTTGCGATTTCCAGTTCTTTGGTGCGCTGCTCTACTAAAGACTCGAGGTGTTCGTTGAGATATTGCAGGACCTCGGTCTGTGCATTTTGGATAGCATCATAGAAATTCATTATCATGTATAATGCCGACAAATAGGCTATAAAGGTAACTATATCCAGATTTGAGTAGGACGTTTCCAGCGGCTTGAGCACATGGACAACAATGATCGTAAAGATGACAGTCAAAAGCCAATAGAATCCCGTTCGTTTTCCTCTTAAGAAGAATGCCGATGCGACCAATAAGAAAAAAAGCGCCAGTCGTGTTGATTGATTGTTAGCAAACAGGTATATAGCCAAAAACAGCAGATAGGCTAAAAATATGAGGGCCTTTGAAATGGATTCGATGTTATCTTTCGAGGCTCTCAGCCGCAGCAGAAGAGAGATAAAGACCAATGCAAATACGATATCAATACTACCCAACAGAAAGTAGTTTTGATCTATTCTGACAAACCCCATAATAAAGGCGACAAAAGATGCAAAACCTATAATATTATTTAAAAACAGGTACTTATATTTTATACCCTCTTCGCTCTTTGTAAAGGTGTGCCCGCTGTATAAAAAATTCTGAAGTATTGTTCCCATGACACAAAAGCCTGCTTGTGATTGACGTTAAGATATTCATCATCATTGCTGATATGAAACTATCAAACTATCATAGCCAATATAGG
>CAZNQJ010000360.1:0-2670 GCA_964575205.1 uncultured Campylobacterales bacterium
TCGGCGTTGTGAGCGTTTTACCCTCTGCGACCGTATCATTCAAAAAGAAGCCACGGGTCCCCTGCATCGCTGCCTTGTACCCTAGATCAAGCAGCATCGAATAGATCGCGCTCGCTGTCGTCGTCTTGCCGTTCGTACCCGTGATGCCTATGATCTTAATACGGTTCACTCCAAACAGAGGCGCGATCTCTGACGCAGCAATAATGGAGTGAGCCCCATTTTTTCGGGCATCTTCCACATAATTTTCATTCTGTTTTGTTTTTATAAAAGCGGTCTCGGCGTCACACTCGTGCGAGTTCTCCGTGACGTATCGGAAGGGTTGAGAAGGAAGCTCAATTTTCAACAATTTTGCCTTTGGCAAGACGGCGAAGCAGCTTACGAAGCTGCTTATCGTTAGGGTGAATAGCCAAGGCACCCTCTAAATAGCTCATCGCCATCTCTTGATAGTTATTTTCCATAAGCTTATCCAAGAAATCTACAAAGTCCTCTTTCTCGGTGATGATAACGCGGGTAGAAAACATAATATTCTCAAAAATATGTCTGAAATCGCCGTCATCATCGACGATCTCTTTAAATTCCGAGTACATAATGCCGTCTTCAAAGGCTAAACTCTCTTTCAGCGGCCGGGCAATGATCTCGCCGAGTTGTTCAAGCGTGCCGTCCATCGTCTCCAATATCTCGGACATAATGATATCTGCCTGCTCTGCATCGTCTTGGCGCAAAACTGTATAGTAATCAAACAGTGCCTCAGCACCGCTTTCACCGCTCATCGCCATTTCTGATAATATAGCCCCATTATATGCCTCTTTGGAATGCGGATAATCTTTTAAAACCAGCGCATACGTACGTAAGGCCTGTTCATAATCTGATTTTGAGAAGCTCTCATTGGCCAGGGCAAGAGTTTTATATTTATTAAGTGTTTTCATAACTCTTCCTTGATAAGCAAAATTTTTATAATGAATCGATCTGGTTTTCCATACCTTGCGGTACGTTAATTACAGTAAGCTCCGGATGAATATCCATCCGGAGCTGTCTTTCTACTCCATATTTTAACGTATTTCCGGCACTGCCGCAACCGACACATGCACCTTTTAACTGAACATAAACTGTTCCATTTTTAACCGCTAAAAATTGGATGTCCCCGCCATCTAATGCCAATGATGGACGAACCTTTTCAATCACGTTTTTAACCGGTGCCACTAACTCTTCATCTGTAAATGGAATCATACAAAACCTTATTTTTGTTTACATAGATTATAATCCTAATATATAATCATAAAATAATCTAAAAGCACTTAACATGCTATAAAGCAATCAGTGCGGCATTATTACAAAGCTGTTTAAAAGAATTAAAGTCCGCCCATCACCTGCATGACATAACTCGGTTTTCGCATCCCGATCAGGATATAATCGATACTCGCTTGCGCTTGTAAAAAGTCGAGTGCACACTCCTGCAGACGCTTGTTGCACCCTTTAAGCTTTTCTTTCAGCTGCACCTTTGTCATCTTGGTGCATTCAAAAGCCACCATTTTTGCATACTCCCGTAAAAACAGATCGAGCGACTCTGCGAGCATCTCGACAGCAACAGGGTCAAGATCCTGCATCGCTTTTCTGAAATGGGGGATAACTTGACTGTACAAAAACTGCTCATACTCTCCTACAAATCCGAACCTGTGCTTCACATCATCAAGTTGCGCGATCATATTGTGTACGCTGCGCAAGCTCTCATCATCTGTCATCGCCAAAACTTCATTCAAATGATGATAATAGTCATGGGGTTCATCATACGATGCCAATCGGAACATTAGATTATTTGCCTGTGCATTCAAAGGACGGTTGGAAAGAACCCTCAGCCCGTTCAGCTTAGCCCATTCAGCACATTTCAACCCCTCCGTTTCAAGCATATTTATCGGCAGCTGAATCGTTGAAAAATGGTGCATTTCACTACCGGAAGATTTTGCTGCACGTTTTGCGATTGTTACAAGATCCTCGTAGGGTAAGAACTCGGGGTCGCTGCTTTGCAAAGCAAACGAGTTGGAACTGATGCCATAACTTGTAATCCGACCCTTCTGTACCTCTTTTTCGAGTGCGGCAAAAGCGTTTTCAATGCGTTCAAACATCCTGTCCAGGGTCTCTGAAGGGTCAAGGTCATGCTTCAGAGCATCCAACAAAAAATATTCCGGATTATGGATAAGGTAGCACCCAAGACTCTCCATATTCAAACGGTCCAGTGATTGTGTCAACTGATCTTGCATAAATTCCGGCGAGATGCAATGATAGATATGATCAGCGTATTTGACCATCTCGGGAAAATGCTCTCCCTCTTCTATTCGCTTTAGCGTCGTACCCTGGATATAGCCGTATTTGCTTACAATCTCTACATTCTCGATCATTTTAATCGGCAAGGGCTGAAAAGCCAACGCAATCGCTCTTTCAGCAGCACCGTCCATATAGTTCGTCGATGTATCAATCAGGTCAACACCCTCCTCTACTGCTGTCTTGATCGCTTGAATATGTTCAGGGTTTTGGTCGCTGATGCGATATGTTCCTAGTCCGATTTTTGCCACATTATGTCCTTGGCTGTAAATATAAATGAAATTATAGCAAAAGCAGGAAATGGTGAATGGTGAATGGTGAATGGTGAATGGTGAATGGTGAATGGTGAATGGT
>CAZNQJ010000361.1:0-2657 GCA_964575205.1 uncultured Campylobacterales bacterium
CTTTTTCCCCAAGATGTAACGATGATCATCGCCGATATTGTCGGAGCCTTAGCCGGCTCTATACTGCTGTTCAATCTCTTAAAACACAAAAACCTCAAACAGATCGCCAGCTACACCACCCTCTTTCTTTTCTTTTTCCTGCTTGCCTTCAGCATCGTCAATCAGAACAGGGAGTTCGGGCTTATCTGGAGCATCTTTTTTCCGGCATTTGCCATCTTGCTGATGGGCGTACGCTTTGGCCTGGTGATCTCTCTGCTCTACTACAGTATCCTCTTTCCGTTTGCCTATTCCGGCATCGGCGTTTGGGAAGACGGGGCATGGACGCTGCAGGCCTTTCTGCGTTTCAGTATTGCCTCGGTCGGTGCCGTGTTTGTCTTGTCGCTTGGAGAGTACAGCCGGGAGAGGGCATTCAGGACCCTCAACTGTATGCATGCAAAAGAGCGCCGAACGGCCCGGAAGCTGCGGGAACTCTCAAACAGAGATCATCTGACCGATCTCTATAACCGCCGTAAACTCCAGGAGGCCTTTCCCCAGAAGATAGAGAGTGCCTCAAGAAGTGAGACATGTTTCTGCTTTTTTCTACTGGACGTAGACTATTTCAAACAGTTCAACGATACATACGGGCATCAGCAGGGGGACAGGACCCTCAAAAGTATTGCCGATATTTTGAGAACCACGCTGCGACGGGACAATGATATTGTATTTCGGCTGGGAGGTGAAGAGTTCGGCGGCATCATCTTAGGCCGCTCGAACGAGGCGATAAAAGAGAGGCTCAATGCCATCCTGGAAAATATCCGCGCAGCCGGTATCGAACATAAAACGAGTGCGGCGGCCTCTTATCTCAGCGTCTCGATCGGCGCCGTGATATCACAGCCGCTTCTGGTCTGCCACTTTCTGGATTATCAGTTTTCAACAGCTGACAACGCTCTCTATCAGTGTAAAAGCAGCGGGCGCGACTGCTGCAGTGTTGTCGAACTCTAAAACGTTCCGAGCTTAATGACCTTGACCCGCTCTCCGGCTTTTAACGACCCGTCATTTTCGCCGCTTGCAATAAGTGCGGCACTGCCAAGCATATTGGTCAGGATCGCCGAAGTTCCGGATTTCTTGCCTTCAAAATCAACATGGTATCCCCCATCTCTGAAACGAAGATTACAGGCGGTGAACTCGCTCTTTTTTGAACGTTTTTTGAACGGTTCCGACAAGGTCGCTTCGACAAGCTCAAGACCTTTATCAGCACCCAGAAACTTCTTGATTAACGGAACCGCAAAGAGCAGGAAGGTCACCGTCGAAGAGTAGGCAAAACCCGGCAGTGCGATGATGAATTTTGTACCGCGCCGGGCCACCATAATATGCTGGCCCGGTTTAATATTCACACCATGAAAGACCACCTCGGCACCGAGTGCCGGGACCACATCCTTCACAAAGTCATAGTCGCCGACACTGACGCCCCCGGTACTGACCACAAGATCGGCCGATGCCAGGGCATTTTCAAAGGCAGCCGTGATGGACGCCCTGTCATCTTTGACCACGCCCATCTGAACCACCTCAGCCCCTGCCATCACTGCGATCGCTTCGATCGTGTGATGGTTTGAGCTCCTGATCTGTGCAGCATTTTCCTGCAGCTGGCCGATCTCCAGGATCTCGCTTCCGGTAGCCAGTGTCGCGACACGCGGCTTCAGCGCAACCGGCACGACCGCAGTATTAAGCCCTGCCATCACACCGATCTCTGCAAAACCGATCTTGGTCCCTTTTTTGATCAGCACATCACCCGCAGCGTAACTTTCGCCTATCGGGCGGACGCTGAATCCGCAGGGAACCTCTTCGTTGATGACGATCGTATCACCCTCTACGGTAACATTTTCGATAGGGATCAGCGTGTCGGCGCCGCGTGGCATGACAGAACCGGTAAAGGTCTTGATGCAGTTGCCGCTTGTCACTTCACGCTGCTCGTCGCTGCCCGCAGGGTTATCGCCCAAGATCCTGATACGTCCTGAAGCGAGGTCACTGTACAGTACCGCATAGCCGTCCATAGCCGATGTCGGCAGCATCGGCGAGTTCTCAAAAGCGACCAGGTCTTGCGCCAGATAGCGGCCCAGCGAGGCATTTAGAAAGAGCTTCTCACTGCGGACGCTTCCGACATTGAGCGCCGATAAAAGTTCCTGCGATTTTTCATAATTCAACATACCCACCGCTACGCTCCCAAAATCCCGGAGCCGCTGATCGGTGTTGAACGATCCGCCGCATAAACACGTTTGCCCGCTTTAAGATCATATTTCCAGATCGGGGCACTTGCCTTAAAATCCTCGACAAAATCATTGATCATCTTGAGTGCCACCTTGCGTTTCGGCGAAAAGACGGCAGCGACATAAGAGGAGGTGTGCAGCGGCACATCGCCGCGCGAATGGGCCATCTTCAAAACAGCGCCGGCCTCTTTTGCTTTGGCCTGCCAGCCTTCAAACCATGATTCCAAAATAGGCTCATAGATATCGAAACTCAGACCGGAGATACCCTCTTCATCACGGATCGTTCCGATGAATGGGATATAGGCGCCGTAATTGCTGCCTCTTTCTTCCCGGTACCAACGCACAAGGATCTCCTCTACCGGAACAGGACCGTCATAAAGTTCCAGCATATCAGCCCCCGCAGACCGGAGGCAG
>CAZNQJ010000362.1:0-2652 GCA_964575205.1 uncultured Campylobacterales bacterium
AGACGATGCTTGAAGGTGCCAGAACCAGCGCATGAAGCCTGCCGTCGTGCAGTGAGAGGTCCTCTTTCAGAAGAGTACGGCTCACGCCGCCGACATTGTGCTCAAAGACCATGATGCCGGTTGCAGCGGTAGCGGTCACATTGCCTTTGGCGGTGGTGATCGTGTAGCCCTGGAACGCGGGGTGGAAAAGGGAGGAGAAAAAAACGGCAATTTTTCTGAAGATGCCCAGCCTGCTGTTCTCATCCCGGTTCATGCCGTGGACATTACCTATAATGATGCTGCCCAGAACCGGCTTGCCGTTACATTTCAGCAGATCGACCGGGGTCGCTTCTTCACTCTTCAGCGCATCGTCAACGGCTTCGAACGTGTCCTTTGAAATACCGAAACTTTTGACAGCGTAGGGGCAGAGCTCATTGTAGAGAATACCCACCTTGACGGATGATGATCCCTCGCTTGCAAAAAGCTCCCTGATCTCGTCGTCGGACAAATAGAGCAGGCAGAGCGACCCTTCTGCGGGTGCCTTGTATTGGGCGAAAGCAACAGTCTCCGTCTTCAGTTTGTACTGGGTGGCGATATACTCTACTATACTTTTCAAAAGTTCTTCGTCGGCAGCGGCTCCGACGAGCAGAATCACTCGGTCATACATAAGGACTCTTTTTTTACTACATCATACTCCAAAATACATGTGCATGCAACTCTCTGCTAAGTGGGTAGGGTTATCTCTTCGGGCGGAGACGCTTTCGGTACCAGAACTCTGCCCATTTTCTTGCCTCGATGAGAAAAAATACGCTCAAAGCCATCGCCAGAATGTACCCTGCCTCTTCAAGATCGGGAAGTGAAGCGTGGAACCATTCGCCTGCGAAAAGAAGTATGCCCCCCTGCAGGACAATGCCGACGGAGATGCCCAGCCACAGGTAGGGGCTGATGGTGAAGCTGACGCCGATATGCCGCATAAACGGCTCATGCTCTTTTAACGACTGCAGACCGTTGACCCAGATAGCGACGATCATCGCGCTGAAGACGGTCGAGACGGCGGCATCATGGCCGCGTGCCGAGAAGGTCGCATCATAGAGCCAGAGTCCGAGAAGTCCGATGATCACCGACGCATAGAGTGTTCGCGCGATCTGCACCTTGTCAAAAAACTGGGCATCCGGTTTTCTGGGCTTGCGCTCCATCACATCGCCCTCTTCTCTGATAAAGGGAAAGGTCTTGTCCAGCGCACTGTCGGCAACGATGTTGATCCAGAGAATCTGCAGCGCAGAGAGCGGCAGCGGGTAGCCCAACAGTATGGCGCCGGAGATCAGGATGATCTCGTCGATGCTCGTCGATACGAGAAAATAGATCGATTTTCGGATATTGTCGGCGATGATGCGTCCCTGGCGTATCGCTTCGATAATGACGGAGAGATCGTTGTTAAGCAGGATCATCTTCGCCGTCGCCTTGGCGGCTTCCGCGCCGCTTCCCATCGCGATGCCCAGATCGGCTGCCTTCAGGGCCGGGACATCGTTGGCCCCGTCGCCGGTAACGGCGACGATCTCACCCTGCAGCTGCAGCAGCTTGATGATGCGGTATTTATGCTCGGGGAGCATGCGGGCCCAGACAGTGGTGCGCAGGAGGCGTTCGCTGAGCGTCTCGTCATCCATCCCGGTGATCTCCGGACCGCTCATGACCCGGTCGCCTTCGGTGTAGATGCCCACTTCTGCGGCGATGGCGGCGGCGGTCAACGCATTGTCGCCGGTGATCATCATGATGCGTATGCCGGAATGTTTCGCCGTTTCGACCGCGGCTTTGACATCCTCTTTCGGGGGGTCGAGAAAACCGACCAGCCCGACGATGTCGATCTGCCATGTTTCGATATCGTCGCTTTCGTACTCCCCGACGCCCATGGCCAGCACCCGCAGCCCCTTGCGGGCAAAGTCATCGTGGACCGCTTCGAGCCTGTCAAAGTCTCCGCTGTTGCGGGCGAACTCCCTGAGCGATTCATAGGCCCCTTTGACGACGATCTTGTGCTCTTCGTGGATGATGTTCGCGCTTGCCATCAGGCGGTACTTGGTATCGAACGGGTAGAAGCAGGTACGCCGGAACTGCTCCCTTATCTCCTCGTACCCGCCTCCGAGCCACTGCGCCAGCGCCGTGTCGATAGGGTCTCCCTTGCCCTGTTTCGATTCGTTGGCCAGGGCAGCTGCGATCCGGGTAAAGCTCTCATTGATGGCAAAGCTCTCCTTGACGATTAGCTTTCCCTTCGTGATCGTACCGGTCTTGTCTGATGCGATGACGGTGGCGCTGCCGAGTGTCTCTACGGTCGGAAGGTAGCGCACCAGGACATTTTTACGGCTGAGGGCCATTGCGCCGATGGTCAGAACAAGCGTCACGACGATGGGCAGCCCTTCGGGAATAGCCGAAACGATCTCGGCGATCAGCAGCATCGTAATATCAAGAAGGTCCCGACCCTGAAAGAAAGCGATGATCCCGACGATCGCAATAATAGAGAGGGTCAGCAGAAGATGCTTTTTCGTATAGATGCCAAGCGCTCTGGTCAGGGGGCTTTCGGGCGACTCCTCCTGTGCTTTTTCCGCGATGGAGGCAAGGTAGCTCTTCTGTGCAGTATAGACGGCAACAGCCGTGGCGCTGCCCCTGACGACAATCGTGCCC
>CAZNQJ010000363.1:0-2645 GCA_964575205.1 uncultured Campylobacterales bacterium
AAGTTCTGGGTCGTAATTCATTATTTCTGGAACATAGTCCCCAAATAGTTCTTCGGCACTTTTTTTTTCAGCCATAAAAAACCTCCGTTAGGGTTGTCATAGTGCAATTGTAGGGTGCTGTTGCTTATAGAATTTAATGAATCTTGTATTAAGTCAAATCTTTATTGGTAAAAAGAGCGTAAAGTACCGGGTATGAAATTGATTTTATTTACGCACATCTTATCAGCCACTGCCTGGATCGGCGGTTCGCTTCTGCTGCTTGCACTGGGAATCTTCCTTCGCGATAAACAGGCCCAATCGAACGTGTATGATCATCTGGGGCCGATTTACGGCTATTTTGAGAGCTTCTGGCTGCTGACACTGCTGATAACGGGAAGCTATCTGTTTGTTTATCACGGGCTGGATGATGTGCTGCTGCAGGCACCGGAGTCACAGTTGGGACAAAACATGATCCATAAACTCTACGCTGTGGCACTGATTACACTATTTACCGTAATCCATATGGCGATCGCTTTTAAAGTACATAAATCGACCCGAAGCAGGTTTCAGAATCTTCTAATGCGCGGCAGTTCCCTTTTGATCTTGCTCTTGAATCTTGCCATACTTTGGCATGCAATAGCGGTACGCTCTTCATTGTAGTTTTGTGATGCAATAATTTCTATAGGCGTGAGGAGTGTTGTATGGCGGCAGTTTGCAGCGTTGCCAACTGCCGCTCTCTTTTCAGAAGGGTACTACTTTTTGATCTTCAGCAGCTCGACATCAAAAATGAGTGTTGAGTTCGGTGCGATCACCTGTCCGGCGCCGCGTTCACCATAGGCAAGCTCTGCCGGGACGAACAGCTGCCATTTAGCTCCGACTTTCATATGCTGAAGCGCTTCACTCCACCCTTTGATGACGGCGTTGACAGGGAACTCAGCCGGTTCTCCGCGATCAATTGAACTGTCAAAGACCTTTCCATTGATCAAAGTACCGCGGTAATGGGTAACGACAGTGTCCGTAGCCTTGGGTGTTGCACCGGTTCCGGCTTTGAGAACTTTGTATTGAAGTCCGCTTGGCAGCGTGACAACACCCTCTTTGGTCTTGTTCTCAGCCAGGAACGCTTCGCCCTCTTTTTTGTTTTTTTCTAAAAGCAGTGACATCTCTTTGGCAGCACGCGCCTGGACCTTCTGTTGGAATGCCGTTTTCGCTTCTTGCATCTCTTGTTCGGACAGTTTAGGGGATTTCTCTTCCAGTGCATCTTTGAGACCTGCAATGAGGGCATCGCTGTTTATATCATCTTTGGTCGTGTGCAGCTGGGTTCCGATTTGAAGACCGATGGCATAGCCCAGTTTCTCTTCTTGTGTGGTTAATGTTTTTGCAGAAGGTTCAGCCGCTTTTGATGCTTCGTTACCGCCATTGCAGCCCAAGATGGAGAGTGCAACCATGCTGGCTGCCAATGTCGAGAGGTAGATTTTTTTTGTCATGATTCTTCTTTCGTTGATATTTTGTGTAGTTATATCAGAAGATGGCAAATATTTGGCAATCGGGGGAGGAGCCCCGAAGCAGAATCACTCTTTTATGTAAGAGCAGCAGTAGTCGGTAGGCGTCTTGATGATCAGATCAAAAGAGCTGTTGGCAGGGACATTGAAAGAACATGGTGTGCTAAGCGTTTTGAAGCTCTCCTCGCCAGGCAGTTTGACATCAAGATCGCCGGAAAGGATCTCCATGATCTCGGCATCGCCTGTACCGAATGTATATTCGCCTGGAAGCATGATGCCCAGACTTTTGATACTGCCGTCTTCAAATTTGAGGGTACGGCTGGTGACCTTGCCGTCATAATAGATATTGGCCGCTTTGACTGCCGTGACATTTTTAAATTCGTTCATTATTTTCCTTCTGTATGAAATGCATTTTTGATTGTACCATGATGATTGTTAGGTGCTGCTAATTTGCTATTTAAGCGGCCTTATCAGCTCCTTGATCTCTTTGGGCAGATGGGCAAAGGCGACTTCATGTGTCCCTTTTGAACCCTCTTCAAGACACTTGAGTTCGGTGACCTGGAGATTGGGATTGTAACGCATCAGCTTCTCTTTTTTATTCTCAAAGACAAATGTGATGTTTTCTGAACTGTAATCGATATTTTTTTTCTTTTTCGCCATCTGACATCCTACTTTTTATAGATACCGGTCTCGGTAACGGTGATCTTGCCGGCATCGATCAAAGTGGTCAATGCGCGTTTGAAGTTTTTTTTGCTTAGACCGAACACACTGCTGATCAGGTCGGCATCGCTTTTATAGTTGTAAGGCAGGATTCCTTTGTTCTCTTCTAATAGGGTCATTATCTTATCGGTGGCAATGTCTTTTTTGGCTTCGGTACCTATAGGCTGCAAGGCGATGTCCAGGTTTCCGTCTTTGCGTACTTCTTTAACATATCCCTTTTTGCTGTCGCCGACAGCGATCTTTTCGAAGATCTCATTCGTAAAAAGCATACCTGAATATTTGTTGTCGACAATGACTTTAAACCCGAGCGGCGTTTTGGCGATGACTAACAGATGAACGGCTCTGTTTTTATAATAGCCTTCTTCCACTTCATGCGAAAGAAACTGCTTGTTCTTTTCGACACCGATAAGGCGGTCGCTCTGGTCATCTTTATCGACACGCAGGATT
>CAZNQJ010000364.1:0-2642 GCA_964575205.1 uncultured Campylobacterales bacterium
TTACCGTACAAGCAGCGGATTTATGGATCTTGTAGCTGAAACATACGGTCCCGAAATCCATGACGTCTTACAGAGAATAAAACGTGCACTCGATCCCAAAGGGATCTTGGCACCGGGGAAATCCGGCATCTATTAATGATTCATATTTGAGCGGGGAGCTCTGCTCCCCAGCAACTCTGTTTCTTCGACTGCCGCACGCATGACCTGTGCCAGGCGAGCGCCCTCTCTCTAAAGACGATAATACCCAAGCTATAGCGCCAGCAGTATCCTATAAAGCTGATGGGCGTCTTTGCTGCCTGCGAGCTCCCTGATGGAGTGCATCGCAAAGGTCGGCAGGCCGACATCGATGGTGTCGATGCCCAGCCGCGTTGCCGTGATCGGGCCGATAGTCGAGCCGCACCCCATATCCGAACGGGTCACGAACTGCTGAAGCGTGATACCCTGGCGCTCCGCGGCAAGGGCAAATGATGAGATGGTGCGCGAGCTGGAGGCGTAGCGCTGGTTGGCATTGACCTTGACGACGACCCCCTCGTTGATGCGCGGCGCATGGTTGTCGTCATGTTTGCTGGCAAAGTTGGGATGGACGGCATGCGCATTGTCACAGGAGATCATGAGCGATTTGCGCGTCAGCCGGGTATAGCTTTCAAAGTCCGGTGTCATACGGCGCAGCACGCTCTCCAGAAAGCTTCCTGCTGCTCCGGAGGTACTTGCACTGCCCACCTCTTCGTGATCGCTGCAGATCATCAGGCACGGCTTTTCAGCAGCAACGCTGCAGATGGTCAGCAGCGCGACATAACAGCTCAGAAGGTTGTCCAGCCGCGCCGAAGCGATAAAGTCGTCCTTCAACCCCACATACCCCGCTTTTTGCGTGTCATAAAGGCTCAGCTCGTGCGAGAGCAGGCTCTCAAAATCGCCGTATCCCTCACGGGCCAGGGCCTCTCTGATCCACTCCGTAAAGTCAAATTCGCCGCTGGTGATAATCGGGACGATGTCCGTCTGGGCATTGACGGCGTGTTTTTCGTTGACTTCTCGGTCAAGATGGATGGCCAGCGACGGAATGATCGCGATCGCCTTCTGCATGTCGACAAGCGCCTCTTTGAGCTGCCCATCTTTGTCTTTATAGGCCACGCGTCCGGCGATACTCAGGTCCCGGTCGAACCACGGGTTCAGCAGCAGCCCGCCGTAAGGCTCGACGCCCAGCTGTGTCAGGCCGTTCTTTTTGATCACGGGATTGGGTTTGAGTTTCAGGTTCGGCGAGTCGGTATGGGAGCCCATCATCACATAGTCGTCTTCTCCCGGGTAGGTAAAGGCGATGATGGAGGAGTCGTTACGTGTCACAAAATATTTCTGCCCTTTTACAAGCGTCCACTTCGCTGTTTCATCGAGCTGGACAAAGCCGGCATTTTCACACATCATCGCCATATTGCGTGTCGCATGAAACGGGGTCGGAGAGGCATCTAAAAAGCCTAAAAGTCCTTCATTGAATTCTTCTGTTGTCATCATATCTGTTTACCCTGTTCCATTAAATTACGCGACGTCCACCGCGTCAAAATTGGCCAGCTCGTCAAGCAGCCTGCTGTCGACACGGATCGCCGAATCGATCACGACGTTCTGCAGCTTGGAGACGATGTTGAGCTGCAGCGGGCGGTTGCCCGGATAGCGTCGCACCAGACGGTAGAGCTCTTCGAGGAGCTCCGTGCTTTTATCCATGTGCAGGCGCAGTTTCACCATTTCAGGCGGCTTTTCGACGATCTTGGTCTGCACCTTTTTCGCCTCTTTTTTCACCTCGTCGAGCGTAAAGATCTTCAGCACGCTCATGCGGGTGAACTGCTCGGTGTGCGCGACTTTGACCTTGAAGGCGACCGGCTCCTGCAGGTTCATACCGGCAAGCTGGTCGAGCTTGTCGCTGAAGAGCATCATCTCGATATTGCCGTGAAAGTCCATCAGGTTGACGATGCCGAACTGGTTCCCCTTCTTGGAGATCTTTTTGGTGATCTCCTCGACCTTTCCGATGAAGATCGCCGTCGAACCGTCCGTGATATTCTCGATATCGGAGGAGAGAGTGTAGCTCATAGCATCGATGCGCTCCCGGAAGCCGTCGAGCGGGTGGCCCGAGACGTAAAAACCCAGGGTATCTTTCTCGAAATCCAGGATCTCTTTGAGACCGAACTCCGCTTCGTCTTTGATGACCAGCTCCACCGTTGAGATCTCCTCGTCATCGCCGAAGAGGCTGCCTATGGCATTTTTCTTCGCCTGCGAGGCGTCTTTGGCGGTCTGGACGATCTGCTCCATCTGCCCCAGTATCGCGCGGCGCGAGAGTCCGAAAACGTCAAAACCGCCTGCCTTGGTAATCGATTCGAGTACCCGCTTGTTCACTTTCTGCGGCTCGATACGGTTCACAAAGTCCTGCATTGAGGTAAATTCGCCGTTTTCACGCACCTCCAGGATCGACTCGACGGCTGCCTCGCCGACCCCCTTGATCGCGCCGAGCCCAAAAAGAATAACATCCCGTCCGTCTTTCTCTATCGCCGAAAACTCCAGCTGCGAATGGTTGATGTCAGGCGGGGAGAGCTCGATCTTCATGCGTTTGACCTCGTCGATGTACTTGACGACCTTCTCCGTGTTGTCCTTCTCCGACGTCA
>CAZNQJ010000365.1:0-2638 GCA_964575205.1 uncultured Campylobacterales bacterium
AGGTAGGCTACCCACTCTTTGTAGGCATCGAGCGATCCGCTTCTGATCTGCTCGTTGAAGGCGTTCTTGAAAATATCGGAGACTTCTCTGTGCCGTTGGCTGCCGAGCCTTCTCTCGATGCGCTTCATCGCACTCTGTATATCCTCTTTCCACTCTTTGAGCGCATTTTCGAATCCGGCTTGTGCATACATCTTCTGGGCTTCGACCACATACTCGTCGAAGGTTATCTCCACCCTCTCTTCTGTAGGTGTCTCCAGTATGACAAGCGGCGCCTCAGCAAGGTATGCGGCGAAAGCCTTCGGTATATAGACATTGCCTACATTTTTGCCTTCGTCTTCAAAGAGAAGATGTTTAAACCCTCTGTCAAGTTTTTGGATGAGCTCATAGGCCAGACTGTTTTCGAAGTCGATCTGCGCAGGCTGCGGCGTGATCTTTCGGCCGAATGAAGAGCCTCTGTGATTTGCCAGCCCCTCAAGATCGATCGAATTCTGCACCCTTTTGAGCAGTATCGTTTTACCCGATCCTGTGCGACCGCCGAGAACGACAGGTTTGAATTGCCGGGGCGACTGTTCGATCTCGTCGAGAAGATAGTTTCTAAAAGCCTTGTACCCGCCCTTCAGCCGCACGATCTCTTTACCGGCGTCACTCAGCCACTCCTGCGAGATCTTGGAGCGCTGGCCGCCTCTGAAGCAGTAGAGCATCGCATCGGGGTGGGCAGCCATGAAGTCCGTCCACGCCTTTATGCGCTCGTCCTTTACGTCTCCGCCGACCAGCTTGTGTCCGAGCTTTACCGCCTCGGCATTGCCCTTGTTCTTATAGCAGATACCGACCTGACGCCGCTCCTCATTGTTCATAAGGGGCAGATTGACGGCATTGGGGAAGGCCCCTTTTTCAAATTCGACAGGTGCCCGGACATCAATGAGCGGGGTGCGGTTAAGGACGATCGATCTGAAGTCGTTGCTCAAGGGCAGGTCGGCCATTTAGAGGACCTCTATCAGGTGTTGGCCTTTTGCTGTTGTCTCTCCGATAGCTTCAAGTTTGAGGCCCGCGCTTTCCGTCACTTTAAAAAAGGCATCGAGTTCGCTCTTTTTGACGATGACGAGCAGCCCTCCGGAAGTTTGCGCATCACAAAGTATTTCGCGCTGCTGCTGGGTTATCTCACTGATCTTGTGGCCGTAGCTCATGAAGTTTTTACGCGCGCCGCCCGGTATGCAGCCGAGTTGTCTGTACTTTTCCACTTTCGGCAGCAGCGGCACCTTGTCGAACCAGACCGTTGCGCCGATATTGCTTCCTTCGCAGATCTCGCTAAGGTGTCCGAGAAGGCCGAAACCGGTAACATCCGTCATGGCGACAACCCCATCAAGCGGCGCAAGTTCGGCGCCGATCTTGTTGAGTGTAGTCATCGCTTCGATAGCCGGTTCGATATCTCCGGGTTCGATCTTTTTCTGCTTCTGCGCGGTTGAGAGGATCCCGATGCCCAGCGCTTTGGTCAGAAAGATCAGGCAGTCCGCTTCGGCGGTGGTGTTTTTCATCAGGTTCCTGTTGTCCACAATGCCCGTTGCCGCAAGTCCGAAAATAGGTTCGGGCGAGTCTATGGAGTGGCCGCCGGCGAGAGGAATGCCTGCATCCTCGCAGACAGCGCGTCCGCCGTCTATGACCTGGCGCCCCACGTCTGCAGAGAGTTTGTCGATGGGCCAGCCGAAGATGGAGATCGCCATCAGCGGACGCCCGCCCATGGCGTAGATGTCACTCAGCGCGTTGGTGGCGGCGATCCTTCCAAAGGTGAAAGGGTCGTCTACGATCGGCATAAAAAAGTCTGTCGTCGAAAGGACGGATGTACCGTTGCCCAGATCGAAGGCTGCCGCATCATCTTTATGCTCATTGCCGACAAGCAGAAGGGGGTAGTCGATATTGGGTCTTGTGCTCTGCAGAATCTCGTCAAGCAGCATCGGCGATATCTTGCACCCGCAGCCGGCTCCGTGGCTGTATTCGGTAAGTTTTACTTGCTCCATAATTTTCCTTGGTTTGGTTATACTATCGGCATCTTTGAAAAGCCCATATTAGAGTTTCTCTACAGCGATGCGATTTTCAAAGATGCCGCGATATTATACCAGTGGGAAACTAATGATAGAGATACCGAATTTTAAAACGATGACGATAACACAGATCGTCTGCGACTACAACGGCACGATCGCCAAAGACGGGATCGTACTTCCCGGGATCAGGGCACTTTTCGAAAAACTGTGCAAAAACTACACGCTCCATGTCATCACGGCCGACACCTTCGGCAGCGTTCACGCCCAGCTCGGAGGCTACGGCGCTCAGATCAAGGTGCTCTCCAGCAGTGACCACACCAGGGAGAAGGCAGCATTCATCACAGATCTAGGGGCCGATCAGTGTGCCGCCATGGGCAACGGCAACAACGACAGCGAAATGCTGCGCACGGCCGCCGTAGGTATTGCCGTGCTCGGTGACGAAGGGTGCAGCAAAGACGCGCTTTTGAGCGCCGATATGGTCTGTCAAAACAGCGGTGATGCCCTCGCGCTTTTTCTTGAACCGAAACGGCTCATCGCGACCCTGAGACGATAGCTGTTTAAAAACCTATTCCTATCTTGAGGAGTTTACGATGAAGACCCTT
>CAZNQJ010000366.1:0-2626 GCA_964575205.1 uncultured Campylobacterales bacterium
CAAGTACATGGTATAAAAGAACTTGGTATTAAAGTTCAAGGTCCTGGTTCAGGTCGTGAAACAGCAACTAAAGCTGTTGGTGGAATTGAAGGTATCCGTGTTACATTTATGAAAGATGTTACACCACTGCCACACAACGGTTGTCGCGCACCTAAGCGCCGTAGAGTTTAAGGAGATTACTGATGGCAAGATATAGAGGTCCAGTAGAAAAAATCGAAAGAAGATTCGGTGTAAGCCTTAACCTTAAAGGTGAGCGTCGTCTAGCAGGCAAGTCTGCATTGGAAAAACGTCCTTACGGCCCAGGTCAACACGGTCAACGTCGTAAAAAAGTTTCAGAGTACGGCCTGCAACTGAATGAAAAGCAAAAAGCAAAATTTATGTATGGTGTTTCTGAGAAACAGATGCATACGCTGTTTGATGAAGCCAAACGTCGCGCAGGAAACACAGGTACAAACCTGATCGTTCTTCTTGAGCAGCGTCTTGACAATGTTGTTTACAGAATGGGATTTGCATCGACTCGTCGTTTTGCACGCCAATTCGTAAACCATGGTCATGTACTTGTTGACGGAAAGCGCGTAGATATCGCATCTTACCGCGTTAAACCGGGTCAAAAAGTAGAAATTCGTGAAAAAAGCAAGAAAAACAATCAAATACAACGCGCTATCGAGTTGAGCAACCAAACTGGTATCTCTCCATGGGTTGACATTGATGCTGAGAAAGTATTTGGTATCTTTACGCGTCTTCCAGAGCGTGAAGAGATCGTTATCCCGGTTGAAGAGCGTTTGATCGTTGAGCTTTACTCGAAATAATTTATAAAAAAGGCGTTGTGAATGAAAAAAATCAAAACATCTCCGCTTCTTCCACAAGAGTTTGTGGTTGAGCAAATCAGCGAAAATGAAGCAAATATTATTGCATACCCGTTCGAAACGGGTTATGCGGTATCACTTGCGCATCCATTACGCCGATTTTTGCTCAGCAGCTCTGTAGGATATGCTCCTGTAGCGATCAAAATCGAAGGTGCTAAACACGAGTTTGACTCAGTACGTGGTATGCTTGAAGATATTTCTGACTTTATCATCAACCTCAAAGGTATCCGCTTTAAACTTAAAGATGATGCTAAAGAGGCTGAGATCACATATAGCTTTGCAGGTCCATGTGAGATCAAAGGTAGTGATCTTGATAATGATGAAGTAGAGATCGTTACACCAGACGCATTCCTTGCAACTCTTAACGATGATGCAACGCTGAACTTTACAATCAAAATCTATCAAGGTATCGGTTATGTACCGAGCGAAGATATTCGTGAAGAACTTGATGAGGGCTATATTGCTCTAGACGCATTCTTCACACCGGTACGCAAAGCAACATACGCTATTGAGAATGTTCTTGTTGAAGACAATCCGAACTTTGAAAAAGTTGTACTAAACATCGTTACCGATGGTCAGATCAGTCCAGTCGATGCATTCAGAAATGCTTTAGCTGTGATGCATGCACAATTGAACGTGTTTAGTAGCGAGATCAGCATTCAGGCTCCGACAACTATTGAACGTGTTGAAGAGTCTCCAGAGTTGAAAAAATTAACTGCACGTGTTGATGATCTCGGTTTGAGTGCCCGTTCATTCAACTGTCTTGATCGTTCAAACATTAAATATATCGGCGAAATCGTATTGATGAGCCAAAATGATCTTAAGAATGTTAAAAACCTAGGTAAAAAATCTTACGAAGAGATCCTTGAGAAACTGACAGAAGCCGGTTTCTCTGTAGGTGAAAACTTGTCAGATGACCTTGTTAGCGCACTTAAGAAAAAAATCGAAGCTGAATAAGGAAGTATCATGAGACACCGTCATGGATACCGCAAACTAAGTCGTACAAGCTCACACCGTGCAGCTTTGCTTAAAAACTTGAGTATTGCATTGATTGAAAACGAAAAAATCGAAACTACCGTTCCTAAGGCAAAAGAACTTCGTTCATTTGTTGAGAAACTTATCACTGTAGCCGGCAAAGGTGACTCTAACGCTCACCGCGCTGTCTTCGCTGCTCTACAAAGCAAAGAAGCTACTAATAAACTTGTAACAGAGATCGCACCGAAATATGTCGATCGCAAGGGTGGGTACACTCGTATCACCCGTACACGTATTCGTCGCGGTGACGCAACGACTATGGCTTTCATCGAACTAGTTTAATTCGATACCGTTACGCCTTTTAAGGCGTAACATTCTTTCCTCTTTATTTTAATACAATACATTCTCAACTTAACGTATTATTTATTCTCGTACTTCTCTCAGCTCTTTGGCATAAACATTTATATACCTTTAATATTTGAAATTACTTTTCACTAAATAAGGTTAAAATAAAATATCTATGCAATAATGTATATAAATCTAATGTCTAGGTGCAGTAAGGTTTATCGTAAAATCTTGCTAAAGCATATCAACGTTGTTATGTGAGAATCACCTTGCATTCCGGTCAGCGGAAAGGTGTGATATCAATCATGCCGGAGACAGGCTATGTGAAAGTGGTATCGATCGATTAAAATGAATAATAATGAGTCAGGAAACTGATCAATTTTTACCGATTTTTACAAATTTCAAGAAATTTCACAATTCGCCCAAAAAGTGCTTGACAT
>CAZNQJ010000367.1:0-2626 GCA_964575205.1 uncultured Campylobacterales bacterium
AGAATTAAGGTGATTTTGCTCAAATTATACTTTCGTTTTAGACGATTAGCTCCAAATTCAAATGAAGTACTCAAGGTGATTTCATGTAAATATCTTTTCGTAGAAAATAAGGCTTTAACCGGTTTAATTAAACTAAAAAATTTCGTTAACAAATTAGGAGAAACAAAAAAACCTGTAATGAACTTATATTCTGGCTATTATTCTGCTATTTTAAGGTGGTTAGGTTTAACTATATTTTCTACAGGAATATGTCTGATTTTTTTTCCAAAAAGATTTGTGACACAGCAAAAAATACAATTGTAAGGGCATCCCCGGGTTGTCATTATCGGAATAAGAGAACCCGTTCTCGTCATAGAGCCCCATTCGTCCAAAATAACTTTCAAAGTCGATGAAGTAGACAGGCACATCCGTTCCCGGAAGCACCCCTTCATAGACGGCTGCCCATGCTTCGCCCATGCTCCCCATCGGTACGCCCAGCGGCCCTTCCAAAAGCTTGAGCCCATACTTCTCTCTGTCGACAATGTAGTAGCGCGGCATCACGACACGGACATCGTGCCCCAGAGCGCGAAGTGCTTTTGGCAGAGCGCCGGCCACATCGGCGAGGCCGCCGCTCTTTGCAAAGGGGACGACCTCGGACGCTGCAATTAAAATGTTGAGTTTATTCATATTTTCTCTCTTGTATTAGGTTAACGTAAACGGTACATTTTCCAAGATACCCATCTCGATGCGCAAAAGTTCCGGAAGCTGCGCTTTTCAATCTGTTATCTTCTCATAAAGTGCCTTATAGGCTTTTGCACTCTCGCGCCAGGAGAAATCACATTGCATATTATGTTTTGCGATCCTCTTGTATCGGGAGTTGTCATTATAAAGTTCAATAGCCCGCCTGAAGGCCATGATAAAAGAGTCCACTGTCGCGCGGGAAAAGACGATGCCGTAGCCCCTGTTTGTCAGCGGATCAAAGTTCTCTTCCTGCTCGACGGTATCGGAAAGGCCGCCGACATGATGCACGACAGCAAGGCCGCCATAATGCATCGCGATCATCTGGTTCAAGCCGCAGGGCTCAAAAAGTGAGGGCATCAGCAAGAAGTCAGCCGCCGCATACATCCGGTGCGACAGTGACTCATTGTAGCCAAACGCCAGATGAATATTAGGGTATTCATCGGCAACTGCTTTGAGTGCATCGCGGTACTTTGCTTCGCCCTCTCCCAAAATAGCGATGTTGCACCCCAGAGAAGCGGCCATCGGCAGGGCCTCAACAAACAGATCCAAGCCTTTTTGCCAGGTAAAACGTCCGATGAAGACAAAGAGCGGTTTTTTAACGCCCTTGAGCCCGGTCTGTTTGAGATACGATTTTTTGTTGACTGCTTTGCCGGTCAAATCGGTATACGGCGCTATCAGCGCACTGTCTTCCGATGGCGAGAAATCCTCTGTGTCGATGCCGTTGACAATGCCCGTGAACTTGTTTCGGTGAAGATCTAAAAAGCCTTCAAGACCGCATCCGAACTCCGCTGTCAGTACCTCTTTGGCATAGGTCGGACTCACCGTCGTGATCAAGTCCGCATAGGCGATACCCGCCTTCATGAAATTGACCCGCCCGTAAAACTCGATACCATCCATCGTAAAATATTTGTCATCAATGCCGAGCTGCTTTAGAACACTCTTGTCAAAATGGCCCTGATAGGCCAGATTATGGATCGTATAGATCGTCTTGGTAGCGATCGTCTCATCCGATTTCAGCAGCAGCGCCACCAGTGCGCTCTGCCAGTCATTCAGGTGAGCAATGGCATACGACCCCTGTTTGAGCAGTGCCGCGATCGCATAACAGAAGATGCCGAAGCGGACGGCATTATCCTCGTAGCCCTTTTCAGGCGGACCGTAAAGAAAGGTACGCTCGCACAACAGCGGCGAATAGATGAAAAGGTGCTGCAGCCCCTCATACTCACACCCGTAGAGTTCAACGGGGTAATCAACACCGCCCATCGTAACATTGAAATATTTATCAAGGGCTTTGATAGCGAAGCGCTCCCGGTCGACGAACCGGTAGAGCGGCATGACGACAAGCACATCATAATCATCATTCAGTGCCCGCGGCAGACTGTGGGCCACATCGGCCAGTCCGCCGCTTTTGGCAAAGGGGTAGACTTCACTCGCGGCAAAAAGCAGGCGGGGCTTAGTCATCGCTGCTCTCTCTCAGCAGTTTGGCTGCCAGCTCCGGCGCCACCGGGTTGATAAATACGCCCGTACTCGCCTCCAAACCGCCATGGCGGTAGAGCCGCGGCATGATGCGGATCGCGAAGCGGCAAATCTCGTCGACGTGGGCGATCATATCATGTTCAAGCATCTCCTGCTGCAGCGGCGGTATCACAATCGACAGATTAAAGACTGAACACCCCAACTGCTGTTTCATCTTCTTCAGAATCGAGAGCAGCAGCGGGGCCAGTTCATCGATACTCTCCCTGCTCAAGGTGTCGATCTGGCCCAGTACCTTTTTGGAACTGATCATCACCTCAAACGGATAGGCACTGGCATAGGGACAAAAAGCGGTAAAGGCACCCTGCGTGGTAATAATGCGCTGATCATCCTCCTCTTCATGCAACAGCATCGATTCCATCATTGCAATACCGGT
>CAZNQJ010000368.1:0-2621 GCA_964575205.1 uncultured Campylobacterales bacterium
ACGTCAAGTATAAAAGAATTTTTCACATACGGCGAAAAAGTTGACGGTTACGATGTCCGAGTTCTAAACGAAAGAGAAGCCAGAGCTGCGGCAGGTCTGCTTTTTGGGTTTGGGATCATCGCCTTATTTAACAGCGTGACCTTGGGGCATGTCATATTTACAAAATATTTTATTACCTTTTTCACACTCGATTTTATCATGAGAGTTGTAAATCCGAGCTATTCTCCTAGTCTGTTGATCGGACGATTTTTTGTACGGAACCAGACACCGGAATATGTCGGCGCAGCGCAGAAACGGTTTGCCTGGGCAATAGGTCTCATTTTGGCAGTGCCTATGTTCTACACCCTTGTGATCCATTTTGTACCTACGCCTATCAAAGTCTTCATCTGTGTATTATGTCTGCTCCTGCTTATCAGCGAATCCGCATTTTCGATATGTGCAGGATGCAAACTGTATGAACTCTTTTACAGACAAAAAGCTACGAACTGCCCCGGCGGTGTTTGTGAGATCAGACGAAAAGATAAGATCCAAACATTTAATACGCCTCAAAAGATCATTGCCGTTGCGTTCTCTGTTGCCATCGTTTACGGCTTGTACTCTTTTGTCACAAAAGTTGAAAGCAAAACATTTCTTGCAAAAAAAGTATCCGAGATGATGATGTCCGATGCCCAGTTAAAAGCACTGGAAGAGCAGGCGTACCAAAAAGAGCTTGCCGCGTTTGACAAGGACGATGATTTTTAATAGATCTCATCGTGGATATCCTCTTCAGGTCGGCATATTATCAGCTGCTCAAGCAGTCAAAAGGCTGTAAACATAAGCCTCGCCGTACTTTTCGGCGGCCGGTCAAATCGAGTGGGTCAAATCGAGGCGGATTTTATGAATATCGGCTTAATGTGCACCCTTTTGTGTTATGCTTATTACTAGATTGATTGAGAGGGATATCCGCTTGCAAGAGAATCACACACTGATCCACATGATCATCGATGAGATCGAAAAAGCCGTTATCGGAAAGCGCGACAAGATCGAGCTGGCGATGGCGGCTTTTCTCTCGGGCGGGCATCTGCTGATCGAAGATATGCCGGGTGTCGGCAAGACGACATTGGCAAAGGCGCTTGCCCGTGTGCTCGGGCTGGAGTTCGGGCGTGTCCAGTTCACATCAGACCTGCTTCCGGCCGATATCATCGGCGTCAACTATTTCGATGTCAAGAGCGGCGAGTTCCGCTTCAAGAAGGGGCCGATATTCTGCTCGATCCTGCTGGCCGACGAGATCAACCGTGCGACACCGAAGACCCAGAGCGCGCTTCTGGAAGCGATGGCCGAACACCAGGTCAGTGTTGAAAATACGACCTACCCTTTGGCTGAGCCGTTTTTTGTCATTGCGACGAAAAACCCCTTTGAAGAGTCGGGTGTCTTTGCCATGCCAAGCTCGCAGCTTGACCGTTTTGTCTGTACGATCTCGCTGGGATATGCCGATGAAGATTCGGAACGGACGATCTTGAAGCAGGATGAAGAGGCGTGGTCGCTCGGTCTTAAGACCTTTGGACATGAAGAGGTGATGAAGCTCCTGAGCTTAAGCAAAAAGGTCCATGTCAGCGACGAGATCCTGGACCTTATTCAGAACATTATCAAGGTCTCACGAGAGGGCGGGCTCTTTGAATACGGGCTTTCGACGAGAGGGGCCCTGGCCGTAGTCCAGCTCTCTAAAGCCCACGCCGTTATCCGGGGCAGGGACTTTGTCACGCCTAATGATGTCACCGACATCCTAGAGCCTGTTGTGGTACACAGATTGGAGTTTATTAACCGTGATAATACAGAATCAGCTTCAAAAAAGATTCTCTCGCTCGTATGCCAGGATTGCTAGAAGAGGCAGTGAGCGACCGACCCGCTATATCTATCTTCTGATTTTAATTTTTATTGCGCTGTTTATGCAGGCGTACATACACAATTACAATATTGTCTATATGGCCCTTTTTTTTACCTTTGCCTTTTCCGTCAGCAGCTACTTTTTCGGACGAAAAAATATCCGCTCTCTCCGTGTCGAACTCCTCTCCTATCAGCGCGTCTTCGCCGGCCAAAAAAGCAGCTACACGCTCTCCCTCTCTTCGCTCTCGCAGAGAGATATATACGACATCACCTGCATCGGCGGCGATGAGAAACAACATACCAGGCTCATTCGGGCCGACACGCCGACAATCCTGACCTTCACCCATACCGTGCCGCAAAGGGGCGATGCCCGCTTTGAGAGCGTTCAATGCGAAAGCGGCTTTCCCCTGCCGCATCAGATCTTCTATAAGCTCTTCGATATCGACAGGGAGTTTGTGGTCTACCCCGAACCCAAGGGCGAAAGTCTGGACACCTTCATCGCCAAAAGCAGGACGCTCTATGGCGAAAAAGATGATTTTGAAGGGATCAAAACCTACGAAAGCAGCGACAGGTTCTCGCAGATCTATTGGCAGTCACTGGCCAAAGGCGAGAGCCTGATGAGCAAGGTCTTCTCCTATACCGATGAAACGGCACGCCTGCAATTTGATTTTTTGACCTGTGCACGGAACGACGAGGCAAGGCTTTCACAACTCTGTCTGTGGGTATTGACGTGCGAACAGAAGTCGTTTCCGTTCCGT
>CAZNQJ010000369.1:0-2619 GCA_964575205.1 uncultured Campylobacterales bacterium
ATGGAGAAGATGGCGGAGAACATGATCTATAACGAGTTCATGCCGACAACGGACCGTATGGACTACATCGCATCAAGCTCGAACAACTACGGCTTTGCGCTTGCGGTTGAGAAGCTGATCGCTGTCGAGGTGCCGCGCCGTGCCAAAGTGATCCGTATGATGCTGCTTGAGATCAACCGCCTGATGTCGCACCTCTTCTGGCTGGCGACAACAGCGCTTGATATCGGCGCGATGACGGTCTTCCTTTACGCATTCCGTGAGCGTGAATACCTGATGGATATCATCGAAGACTACTGCGGCGCGCGTCTGACGCATGCGTCAATCCGTATCGGCGGTGTGCCTCTCGATATTCCCGACAATTTTATCCCGGACCTGAAAGCGTTCCTGGACAAACTGCCGGCGAACATCAAAGATTACGAAGACCTGCTTGACACAAACCGTATCTGGCTGATGCGTATGGAGAGAGTCGGTACTATCTCTGAAGAGATGGCGCTTTCATGGGGCTGTACAGGGCCGATGCTCCGTGCATCGAATGTTGCCTGGGATATCCGCAAGGAAGAGCCGTATGAGCTTTATGACGAGGTCGAGTTTAATGTGCCGTACTCCGACAAGGGCGATAACTACGCGCGATACAAGATCTACATGGCCGAGATGCGCGAATCTGCGAAGATCCTCTACCAGACGATCGACATGTATGCCGAGACGGTGAAGAACAATCAGACGGAGCTGATGGCGCATGCGCCTCAGTACATCTCTGCACCGAAACTTGACATCATGACGCAGAACTACTCGCTGATGCAGCACTTTGTGCTTGTAACGCAGGGGATGCGCCCGCCGGTCGGCGAGGTCTATGTGGCAACGGAATCACCGAAAGGCGAACTCGGTTTCTACATCAACTCCCAGGGCGGACCATACCCTTACCGTTTAAAACTTCGTGCGCCGTCTTTCTGGCATACGGGTGTTTTGACAGACCTTCTTCCGGGCCACTATATTCCGGACGTTGTTTCAATCATCGGTACGACTAACATCGTATTCGGTGAAGTTGACCGATAGGAGAGCGTATGAAACGTTATGATTTACGCCATTTAAAAGATGGTTTTGAGCCAAGAATGAAAGAGATTCTGGTCAATGAACATCCGGCCGGTGAAGTTGCGATCTTCTTGTTTGAGATCGGTGATTTTACACCTATACAACGCAGTGCCGATCTTGTAAAAGAGTGCGGGCTTGAGTTGGCGAACTCATTGAAATTCAATGAAGCCGACTGGACGATCGTTGTTAAAAAATAAGGGCAGTGATTTATGAGTAAAGTCTTTTTTTCGACCTGGCGCGGTGAAGCGATCAACAATCGTGACAAAGCTGCCGATGCCTGGGAAGATTCAGCATACAATCTGCCGGAACAATATAACGAGCACGCCTCTTCCAAAGCCTTTATCGGCTGGGACGGTGTCGCTCTTTTTGATCCGGAAGTCGATGTTGTACGTCTGGCGACAGAGTACGCAGCGCAGTATCAGGTCTATTCCGAGGCCTGTGGCCGCTGTGCTCCCGGCCGCTGGGGCGGACGCATCCTGTATGACCTGATGGATAAAATCGCACGTGGCGAGGGGACGAAATCGGATATGGAGCACCTCAAAGAGGTCTCCCGTACCATGCAGGCTACCTCAAAATGTGAGATCGGCAAGACTGTACCGACACCGCTGCTTGATCTGATGGAACATTTTGAAGAGGATTTCCTCCGCTGTATCGACGAGCAGAAGCCCTCAAAACATTATGATGCCTCGGTCAACTACATCGCCAAGATCACGGCGCCGTGTACGGACGCCTGTCCGGCGCATGTCGACATTCCCGGCTATATCGAGGGTGTCCGCGATCTCCGTTTTGACGACTCGTTGATGGCGACACGCCAGACGATGCCGCTGGCACACACCTGCGGACGTGTCTGTCCCCACCCGTGTGAAGATGAGTGCCGCCGTACCAACCTGGACGAGCCGATCTCGATTATGGCGCTTAAACGTCTGGGTGCCGATTATGAGACCGATCACGGTTTCGGCTTCTTCCATCCGGCGGAGAAAAAAGCGGATACGGGCAAAAAAGTGGCGGTTATCGGCGCGGGTCCTGCGGGTCTGACGACAGCGTATTACCTTGCGCTTGAGGGTGTCCACTGTGATGTTTACGAAGAGCTTCCGGTGCTTGGCGGCGAAGTCGCCGTCGGTGTCCCGGAATACCGTATGCCGGTTGACAAGTACAACAAAGATATCGAAGCCGTCGCCGATCTCGGTGTCAACTTTATCACGAATGCCAAAGTGACTGCCGACATGATGCGCCGATTTGAAAAAGAGTACGACGCGGTGATGGTCGCAACCGGCACCCGTATCTCTAAAAAAGTCCGTTGTAACAACGAGCGTCCTGAGATCGAAGGGTACTGGGGAGCGATCGAGATGCTTGACCAGATCAATCTTTGGGAAAAATACGGAATCGGCGAAGCGGTCGACCTGACCGGCAAGACGGTTGTCTGCGTGGGCGGAGGATTTACTTCGATGGACGTTGTCCGCTGTTCGATCCGCGCCAATGCGAAAAAGGTCTATATGATCTATCGCCGCGACGAGAAGACGATCATCCGCA
>CAZNQJ010000370.1:0-2030 GCA_964575205.1 uncultured Campylobacterales bacterium
TCTCTTCGACGACAAGGTTTCTCCAGGCGATCCATGAGCCCGATTCCCCCACGATGGCGCAGTCCGCATAGCCCGATTCGCCGGCGGCCGGTTTTTCTTTCTCCTCCACAGAGCGCGGTGCAGCCTGAAAATAGAGCGGAGCTGCTGCGCTGTGACCTGCCAGAGGAAGTTTTTTTCCAAAGCAGATGCCGCCCTTGGTATCGATGCTACCGCCAAGCGCGTTGAAGATGGCGGTCGCACGACGCATCTGAAAATCGTTTTTCGAGAAGGTACTGCGGCGCCCCTGGTAGTAGATGGCCTGAGGTGCATTGGCCATGAACTCCCTGGCCATCTTGCGGATCTCCCTGGCGCTGATACCCGTGATGGGTTCTGCCCATTCTGGAGTGTAGCCGTTGGAGAGAATATGCGCTTTGTAGAGATCAAAATCATTAAACGACTCGGCGACAAATGCCTTGTTGTAAAGTTCCTCTGTCAGGACGACGTGGGTCATCGCCAGGACTAAGGCCAGGTCGGTCCCCACGTTGATAGGAAGCCACGCATCGGCTTTGGCCGCGGTATTGGTAAAGCGCGGATCGATGACCACAAGTTTCGCCCCGCGCCCCTTGGTCCGTTTGAAGAGTGTCGTCGTGTCGGGCGTGACGATGGACTCGGCGCGGTTGGCGCCCGCCATGATGATGTACTTCGCGTTTTCCAGGTCAGCCTGCCCGTAGTCACCGATGGTGAGCTTGTATCCCGCCATTGCGGTCTGCAGGCAGATGGAGGAGTGGTTGAGCCAGTTGGCCGAACCGAACATCTGGAAAAATGTCTTGAAGCTGTGCTCGGCCATCCCCTCGCCTGCGCTGAAACAGAAGGTCGAACGGTTATCCTCCTCTTCGTCAAGGATCTTGGCCACTTTTTCGGTGATGTAGGTATAAGCCTCGTCCCAGGTGACCCGTTTAAACTTCCCGTCGCCGCGTTCGCCGACCCGGATAAGGGGGTATTTGAGGCGGTCGGCGTCGTAGAGAGCGTCGATGCCCGCATTGCCCCGAGGGCAGAGCATGTTCCTGGATTTGGGGAAAAGAGGGTTCGGCTCGAGCTTCACCACCCTGTCGTTCTCGACGATTGCCACTGCGGCACACTTGTTGACGCACATTTCGCAGAGCGTCGCCACTTTTCTTCTGCTCTTTCCGGCTCCCGTTGCCGGTGCATTCGGAGCAGAAAGAGGAAGCGATGCCGATGCGCTCGCACCGACCACCGCCAAGGCCACACTGCCCTGAAGAAACTTTCTACGCGATATCTCTATCCTCATATCGTTTTCCTTTGTTGAATTCTGTAGCAATGTACTTAATTTTTCATATTAAGCATAAATGCAGCTGTTGATATTATAAATATTATAAACTGTATTAATCTTTATACGGTTTTTCTCGGATTTTTTATGTCATAGCGCCATTTTGGCCCATAATTTAATTTAATTTTAAGAATAAAATTGTTCCTATATCGCGAAACGGCCGCCGGCCACCAAAGCATCTGAGTGCCCCTGTCGACGCATCAAACCGGATGCGATCGCCAACGTTCATGAGACGGTTGCGGCGCTTTCGAGAACGAGTTGCTATGATCAGTGGCAAAGAGAAGGCCTCGTACAAGCGAACGCATCAGGCAAAAAGAGGCGGCGGTGCAGCTGCCGGCCAGATACCGGGAAATGCAGAAAATCACACCCCGCGGGGTTCAATCCCGGCAGCTCGGTCAGCGCACGGGCCAAAATATCGAAGGCAGCGCTCAGGCTCTGCCGGAGAAAAACAAAGCCCAGTTGCCATCTACAAATTTCCATAGAAAATGCTACAAAATGTAACGATCTCAAGCTCTCTTTTCACCTTTTTATGTTTTGAAAGCAACATTGCATTTTTTATTGTTTTTTATAGGTATTTCTGAAGAGAATGGGGGCGATGACAAACTTTCTCATGACAGCGATCTGAGCCTGCAAATGTGCACCAATGAACGTCAGCGAAGGCGTAAACATTGAATAAAATGGTTATATTTTTAATACGAAGGTA
>CAZNQJ010000370.1:2040-2607 GCA_964575205.1 uncultured Campylobacterales bacterium
ACGAAACCGCGAGCAGTTTCGTATTGGCTCACGACAAACGTTATAGAGCACGATGGCAGTAAGGATTTGGGTTGGAGATAATATAGTCTGAGATACCGGGGGAGAGATAACATGACAATGCGTGAACAGATAAATGAGCGGATCGAAGCATATGCAAAGGCCGTCAGGGACAGAAGAGCAGAGACCGTTTCACAACTGTTCGCCGAACGTTTTGATCATATCGTGCATGGTGGCGGAACAGATCCCGCCAATCCCTGGAATACGAAAAAAGAGACGGACAGAGAAGGCATCAGAAAGATCTATGAGGCCTTCTTCTCCAACGCAGTCGACATGGCGGTTGAGTATACGGACAGGACCATCGACGTGGAGTCAAACTCAGCCGCAATGGTCGTGCGGGTTAGCGTTTGATCCGCTTCCATGGAAAACGCCCTTCACATCAGGTGGAATGATCAAGGAGAGATCGTGCACTTCTACAACGGGTATGGACAATCTCCAGGTTAGCGAGCCCCAACTAAAAACGGCTCTAAAAACAGAAAAGGTGCGACAATAAAACATCCTGAGACACGA
>CAZNQJ010000371.1:0-2601 GCA_964575205.1 uncultured Campylobacterales bacterium
AGGCCGGTCAATCTTTTTTGTGACACAGATATTGTTGTTGCTCTGTCTTACTCTTTCAGATTAAAGGTCAAATGTCCAGGCTGCTTTGCTACAATATGCAGAAGAATTCAGCTTTAGGAACGAAGATGCGTCAGAGCTATTTTTTAACGGTTGATGCCGGAACCGGAAGCGGCCGCGCGGTTATATTTGATACGCGCGGCAATCAGGTAAGCATAGGTCAGCAGGAGTGGACGCATCCAAGCGAAGAGGGCGTTGCCAACTCTATGGGTTTTGACTGTAAAACGAATTGGCAGATCCTATCTGCCTGCATTAAAGCGGCGATAGAGAAGGCCGGTATTAAAGCAGAGCAGATCAAGGCGGTGACGGCGACCAGTATGCGCGAGGGGATTGTCTTGTATGACAGCGAGGGCGCAGAACTGTTCGCGGTTGCCAATGTGGATGCAAGAGCGGACAAGGAAGTCGCGCAACTCAACAGGGAGTTTCCGGAACGTGAAAAGGAGTTCTATGCCCAAAGCGGTCAGACCTACGCACTCGGAGCTCTTCCGCGTCTTTTGTGGCTGAAGCGGAACAGACCGCATCTTTATGAACAGACCGCATCGATGAACATGATCAGCGACTGGGTATTGACAAAACTCTCGGGCATTATCGCCAGCGAACCATCAAATGCCGGTACATCGGGAATCTTTTCACTTGAAAAACGGCAATGGGCACCCGAGATGGCAAAAAAGGTGGGTCTGAAAGATGATATTTTTCCGCCGGTCTATGAGAGCGGGGCGGTTATCGGTGAGGTGACGAGAAAGGCTGCGGATGAGACGGGGTTGACCGCCGGGACACCGGTTGTGAGTGGCGGCGGCGACGTACAGCTCGGTTCTGCAGGTCTCGGCGTTGTCGAAGCGGGCGAGGTCGCCGTGCTCGGCGGCACCTTCTGGCAGCAGCTGGTGAACATGCCGACGGCGAAAACAGATCCGAAAATGGATATCCGCGTGAACCCGCATGTTATCCCGGGTATCTCCCAGTCGGAGGGGATCACCTTCTTCTCCGGCTTGGTGATGCGCTGGTTCAGGGATGCCCTGTGCCAGTGCGAAGTCACCGAGGCTAAGAGAAGAGGGATGGACCCCTACGCCTATCTTGAAGAGCTTGCCGCTGTAGTTCCCGTCGGCTCCAACGGTATCCTGCCCATCTTTTCAGACACCATGCACTACGGCAGGTGGTATCATGCGGCTCCCTCATTTTTGAACCTCTCTCTCGATGCGGCACTCTCCTCAAAAGGGGCGATGTTCCGCGCGCTTGAAGAGAATGCGGCGATCGTTTCGATGTTGAACCTTGAAGCGATCTTCCGTTTTACCGGGGTGCAAAGCGAGAGTATCACCTTTGCAGGCGGAGCGAGCAAAGGGGCATTGTGGTCGCAGATCTTGGCGGATGTGACAGGCCGAGAGGTGAAGATACCGAATGTGAACGAAGCGACTTCGCTCGGCGGCGCTTTTGCCTGCGGTGTTGCCGTCGGTGAGTACAAAAGCATCGCGGAAGCGGCAAAAGGGCTGGTCCAATGGGAGAAAAGCTATACGCCTGAGAGAGAGAACCACGCAAAGTACCAAGAGATCGCTTCACGGTGGCAGGCGGCATATGCTGCGCAGCTGAAGCTGGTCGATGAAGGTGTCACCAGATCGATGTGGAAGGCACCGGGACTGTAACAAACGTAAAAGGAGATGAATGTATTTGACGAAAGAAGAGGATCATGCGTACCGCTTCGGCGACCACGGACCAAAGTACCTGACAAAAGGCGAGAATGTCGATCTGGGCATTGTCGTGATCACCCCGGGCGAAGCGCACCCATGCCATAAACATCTCAACCAGGAGGAGTCGTTTCTGGCGCTGGAAGGGGAGTGCGATGTCTGGGTGGACGGAGAACTTGTCGTGCTGAAAAAAGGGGATTACCTGATCTGCGAAAAAGGGGAGGCGCACTTTTTTAACAACAGAAGCGGTGAGGATTTTAAAGCGGTCTTCGTAAAGGCGCCCCACCTTGAGGAAAAAGACAGTGTCTATATCGAGTGGGAGCCGGGAGAGCCTTTTATCAAAGCGCCCTAGAAAAGATCTCCCAGAATAGTGAGGTTGTCGCTGGACTTGTCTGCAGTGTGCACTTCGTAATGCGCTTTATAGTGCAGGTAGTGCTTGGAGTGCTTGTGCCCTTCGAGTGCCTCTTCATCAGCCCACGATTCGATCACGATAAACTTTTTAGGGTCGTTTTCATACTGAAATATATCGTATAGCAGGCATCCTGTTTCGTTGCGTGAGGGAGTGATCATCGCGTTTAACAGCGTTGAAAGCTGCTGCTCATGCCCCTCTTTGGCAATAAATGTGACTTTTTTTGTGATTTTCATAATGGTCCTTTTTTTAATTATTTTAGTGTGTTGTTCAGCTGCACGCGAGCCCTCTGCTAAAGCCTATAGAGCCAAGTGGGTCTTTGATCATTTGGCGTTTTTCAGTTTGGCCTGTTCAAGTTCCCAGTATTCCATATCGAAAATATCTTTTTGCGCAAGGCTCTGCCAGCCGCCAAGCTGTTCGGCCGCCAACATCGCTTTAATAGTGTGTTCAACGATGTCG
>CAZNQJ010000372.1:0-2596 GCA_964575205.1 uncultured Campylobacterales bacterium
ATTCGTACTCCTTTTGTGCGCTGGTTTTATTGTATAACCATCGTTCTAAGCATCATATTAATCCCGCGATCGGTGCGAGGGCTGATCTCATCATTACAGTCCGCTCTAACCTTGTTTGGTATAAAATCCGGCCATGTTTACTGTCACTGCCCATACCCACGAGATGCTTGTTGAAAAGCAGTCCAAATTCATCGCACACCTGATGCCCTACGGCATGTTTGACGAGGTGCTGGCATCACTCAAAGCGGAACACCCCAAGGCGCGCCATTTTGTCACGGCTTTCCGCCATATCAACGAGTTCGATCAGGTCGTCGAGGGCAGCAGCGACGACGGCGAGCCCAGAGGGACATCGGGAAAACCGACACTGGCGGTTCTGCAGGGCAGTGATCTGATCAATGCCGCCCTTGTCACCGTGCGTTATTTCGGCGGTACGAAACTCGGAACAGGCGGTCTGGTACGCGCCTACTCCGATGCGGCAAATCTGGCGATCAGCAGTGCGGCTCTTGTGGCGTACCGGAAAGAGGAAATTATAGTCGTCTCATGCGCCTACAGCGACATCGGAAAAGTGGACTATCTGCTTGAACAGCTGGGGGTCAGGGTCATCGAAAAAACATTTGATGCCGCAGGCGAAATCATGCAGCTTCAGGCGCCGCAAGAGCATCTGGATGCTTTTTTGGCAGAAGCTAAACGGTTGGTGAGCATCGTAACCCGATAGAAAGACTATCCCTTCTTGACCAGCAGCCCGCCCAAAACAATCAGTCCGATCCCGCAGAACGTCCAGAAGTCGGGAAAGGCATCGCCGAGCATGTAGCCGAATCCGATGGCGAAGGGGATGTTGGTGTAGCTGACAATACCGATGATACCTGCGTTTGAGAGGCTGTAGGCTTTGGTCAGCAGCCACTGCGAGAGTGTCGAGATGATGCCGATAAGCAAAATGAGTGCCCATGTCTTGAATGTCGCCGGCAGGTGGAAATCGACAAAGAGAAACGCGAGGGGCTCGGGTGCCCGGACAAAGGGCGCTATGAGAAAGAGAAAGAACGGGATGAGCGTTCCCGTTGTCATGAAAGAGAGGACGATGACCCGCGCATCGTAGATGTGTTTGATCTTTTTGATCGTCGTGTAGGCTGCTGCGGCGAGAAAGCCTCCGAGAATCCCCAGAAAATGTTCATAGCCGAGTGTCATACCGACGGGCTTCGTGATCATCAGTACGCCTGTGAAGCCGGCTAAAAGGGCAAAGAGCGCTTTGACAGAGAGGCGCTCTTTCAGCAGGAAAAAAGCCAGGATCGTGACAAAGAGGGGCGAGGTCTTGTTGAGGGTGATAGCGACGCCGAGCGGGATGGCCGTGATGGTGTAGAAGAAGAGTATCATCGCACTGAAGCCCAGCAGACCGCGCAGGATCAGCAGATGAACTTTGCCGCCGGGGAGTCTGGTCGGCGTATGTTTGAGCATGACAAGCAGGAAGAGAACGCCCAATACGTTCCTGAAAAAGACGATCTCAAGGGCGGAGATCTCCTGGCTGAGGATCTTCGCAATTGCACCGTTAAGGGCTGATATCAGCGCACTCAGCAGCATAAAAAGAACGCCTCTGTCGATTTTACTTAGCATTTGAACCTAACGTTTTCGACATTGTAGCACCGTGAGCTTAGCGCACCGGGTAGTTTGAGAGAGGATTATGCTTGCAGGTTTGTTGATCGCGCAAGCAGCTCCTGTTTATTTCGAAAAACCGTATGCGAGAGTACGATCACATTGAAGACCGGTGTGATCAGCGCGGCAAAAGGGATCATCGCGATGAGATAGAGCATCAGTGTTGTAAACCGGATGGTATTGCCTTTAAAGAACATCATCTGCCTGTACTCCTCTTTGACAAGCGCAGTTGCCCCGACATCGAGCAGATAGAACTTATGAAAGAGGTAGTAAAACGGCAGGTTGATCGCGACGATGTTGAGCAGCGGTACAAAATAGAACGGGGCCAGGACGATGAGCAGGAGAAGGGCGATCGCGAGATATTTAAGCGAATGAAAGAGTGTGGTAAAAACATTGCCGTGGCCGTCCAGTGCAAGCTCGGGATAGTGACGGCGCTGCAACTCTCTCATAATGGCAGGCGTCAAAAAGCCGATCACAAGGATGGCGGTGAAGATGGCGACGACAAACATCAGCATGCCGCCGACGGTGAAGAGAAAGAAACTCACCAGCCACGAGGTGAGCGAGTACTGCATTAAAAACTCTAAAATTCCGCTGCCGCCGCTGTAGGTCTCGTCGCTGCTCTGTGTTTGGGTGATGCCGTTTTCCTGCGTTGTCTGCATCTTTTCGATATGGATCACACTCTCTTTGAGGCTCTCAAGCCCGGCATCGGCTGCAGAGAAGAAGAGGGCGTAGAGTACGACCAGAGTAAAGAGAAAAGGGGCGAAAGCGTAGGTGAGCATCTTCTTTGTGAAGAAGTCCTGCAGGCTTAATGTCCAGATGTTTTTGTTCACATCTTCTCCTTGATAAGTTTGATCACTTCCTGGGTCATCGCTTCATCGACTTTTCCGGCATGATAGAAGATCACCTTGCCCTCTCTGTCGAAGAGGACGATATCGGAGTTGTCATCGTCCAG
>CAZNQJ010000373.1:0-2595 GCA_964575205.1 uncultured Campylobacterales bacterium
ATCCAGTTGGAACAGACCGATACGCGGTGTGTAATCGGGTACCGGGAACATTTTGCCTTTGCCGTCGGCACCGGTAAAGTCGGCATTCGGGCCGCGGTCTGTCATGGCATAAAACTGATTTACATTCGTCGGGTGCGCCGCCGCGGAAGAGCCGTAACCGCCGTTGCGTATCTCAAAGGTCTCTCCCGGCTTCGCACCGTTTTCAAGATCGCTGCGCAGTACCGTATAGGGAAGTACCGCTCCCGTACTCGGGACCTTGTCTGCATAACTTGTAACTGAGGTATCCGCCGTATCACACCCCGACAACAAGAGTGCCGCAAGCACGATAGAACTGCATAATTTTATTCTCATATCCCTGCCTTGATTCAATTTGGCGGGATTATATAAAGCGGTCATTACCGACCAGTTACCTTGCTGTTACCGGTTGATTACAGTGAGTTGCCGTTTTAAACAATTCATGTGCACACCTTCTTTTTGGCATTAGAAAAATTTCGGACACATTCAGCGCAAACGGGCCGTAGCCGATTGCAGGCTGATTTATCTCTTTTGTATATAATTCGCCCATGACAAAAAACATCGCTGCAAAAGAGTTTACACTGGTCCTCTCCGGCGGCGGCGCCCTGGGCATTGCCCATCTGGGCGTTCTGCATGACCTCGAACGCCGCCGCATCATCCCCGATGAGATCGTCGGCACCAGTATGGGCGGGATCATCGGCGCCTGCATGGCTATCGGCATGAAAGAGAGAGAGATCCACGAGCAGATCAGACGTTTCTCCGGCGTCTTCAACTGGATCAAGTTCTCTTTTTCGGGCAACGCGGTTGTCGACAATCAAAAAATAGCCGGCATCTTTGACGCCATCTTCAAAGAGAAGAAGATGAACGAAACTGCGATCCCCCTCAAACTCATCGCGACGAACCTGCACAACGGCGACAAGAAAGTCTTTGGCCCCTCCGACGACGTCTACATCAGGGATGCCGTACTTGCCACGATGGCGATTCCGGGAGTGTTTGCCGAACATCGCATAGACGGGACTGTCTACGGCGACGGTTTTCTCTGCGAAAACCTGGGCATCGGCGAAGCGGCTTTTGACAATGTCTTGGCGGTCGACGTACTCGGCAAAAACGCCTTCGGCAACGACATGCCCGACAACTTCTTCAAGACCATGAACGTCCTGGAGATGTTCGAAAAATCCATAAGGCTGCTCATCTACAACCAGACCCGTTCACACATCGGCAACACTGCGAAACACATCACCCTACTGGAACCCGACACAAAAGAGTACAAGACCTTTTATTTTCATAAAACAGAGGAGATAAGAGCACTGGGGCTGGGGCTGTTGGACGCCGTCGAATCATGACAGCATCCAAAAAAAGAGTGACATCTCCCTGCCTGCTAGAGATTGTTGCCGTCAACGAAGCGAACATGCATCTCTATCTCAACCTTGCCCAGTGCTACGAGGCGGAGTTCTCGGCGATCACGCTGAAAAAGCCCGATGCCGACGGGCTGTTCGAGCTCGATACGCAGCTCGGCGAAGACGTTACCGGTCTGCTCCTGATGGCGGACGGACTCCCCGCGGCGATCGCGGCGATCGCACTCAAAGGGAGCGGGCGTTACGAAGTTTGCGAATTTTACGTCCTCCCCTCTTTTCGGAAAAACTCAACCGGTATGCGCTTTGCCCACCTGATCTGGACGAGGTACCCCGGGGCGTGGGAGATAAAACAGATCGCCGGCGCCGAGTATGCAACGGCGTTCTGGCGCAAGAGTATCGCCGCTTTTGAGCAGACCGTTTACGAAGAAGACTGCTTTCAAGACCCCTACTGGGGTATCGTCACACGGCAGCGGTTTAATTCTGTAAAGCTGCAGGTCTAGATTATTTTTCGGGACTTTAATCTAATTTGTTGATGGTGGCCTCATCTGCGGCACTTCTTGGTTTATACTTCATCAAAAAGTCACCCTTCACTTTCCCATCGGCAAAGCTGCTTCTGTATCCGAACCCTTCAACTATAAACCGGGTCTTGGCTCTGGCCTCTGCATTACTGAAATTTTCATACTCTATTCTGTAAATCGCGCTGTAAATTTGTGCTCTGCCGGTTCCGTGATAGCAGTGTATGAGAACCGGATAGCTGGCATTATTATCCAGAACTTGAAAAAACTTGCTCAAGGTCTCTTTTGTCGGGACCTGACCTGACGGAATATTGACATGCACAACATCCGCACTGTTTTCTTCATTGTATTTTTTCACAGCAGCGGCTTCTGCGTCTATATTTATCTGTTTAGCCGGATTCAGAGCATCCTGCACGCCGGGGTCAAGCAGATCCACAACCGTTTTAATCTTGTACTCTTTTAGATATCTGCCTAATTTACCGGGATTGATCAATCCCGATTTATAAACTCTGTCTTTGCTTATCTCTTCAAATCGATAATTAAAATTCACATGCCATACGTAATATATACCGATCGCTAAGACTATTGCGCCGAGAAATCTCAAGACATTTTTCATAAATCCACCCATTTTTTTTATTTGAAGGATTTTATCGAAGATTTTTAAAAAATCTGTTTTTCTACCTCGGCTGCGCGATTGCATCATGATGTTG
>CAZNQJ010000374.1:0-2584 GCA_964575205.1 uncultured Campylobacterales bacterium
GTGGGACTTTGAACATTTGGCGATTTTCAGATTGGCCTGTTCAAGTTCCCAGTATTCCATATCGAAAATATCATTTTGCGCAAGGCTCTGCCAGCCGCCAAGCTGTTCGGCCACCAACATCGCTTTAATAGTGTGTTCAACGATATCGGCGATCACGTTGGCCTCTTTCTCGTCTCTGCCGAAAGCGACGGCACCAAACCCTTTAATGATAGCATAGCGCGGGGCAAGGTCAAGACAGATCTGCTCGGCAGAGGCGTTGTTTTGAAAGTAAAGCCTGTAACTGCTTACAAACTGATCCAGCCCCTCCTGAATATTTTCATCGATCACAGCCGGAAAAGGTTTGATGCGAATGACATGTTCCGGGGTCAACTCGCCATTGGCGAGAATCGTTTCAAGGTTCGGGAGTTTTGACAGTGCGCAGGCCTGAGCCGAATCGAGAATAATGGCGACAATATTGGTTCCGCGAAGCTTTGCAACCTCATTGATCAGGGTGTCAAAAAAGCTCTTCTCCAGCGCTTTCGATTCGCATGCAGTCGGCAGGGTCGTATGCGTCTCAATGTACTCTTCCGCTTTGGTAACCAGTGCGATATGCTTCTCGTACGATCTCTTGGCATCATCATCGAAAGTAAAGAGTCCGTGATTGAGAAGAATAATGCCTTCGAGGCTATTCCAGTCTATGCCCCGTGTCTGTTCATAGATATGCTTGGACAAGATAAAGCCGGGCATCACATAATCAATAAGCAGGACCCTGTCGCCGTAGATCTGTTGGAGTATCTCTCTGCCGTCTGGGGTGTTGGAGATGGTGACGATGGCGTCGGTGTGCGTGTGATCAACATAGGTAAAAGGGATAATGGCATGCAGGATCGCTTCGATAGAAGGGTTGGGTGCATTCATATCGCGCAGGGCAGCTCGCTGCTCTTTGACCATCTGTGAATCGCTGAGTTCACTGCGCGAGGCCATCTCTTTGAGTACATCCAGAGCGACAGGAGAGAAGCCCGCTTCTTCGATGTCGACCAGGTTCCATCCGCTCCCTTTGACATAGAGGGTGTCATCGCTTTTGTAGGAGGTGTTCCCGCCGCCGTGCAGGACCAGCTCTTCGGACTGTCCCAGCAGCTGGGAGGTGTAGACCCGCAGCTGAAGCGGGGTCGTCAGAGAAGCTGCTTTCGCATCATCGAACAGACTTTTCATAATACTCACTTACAGAAAAAATATAGCTGTATTGTACCAATTTTAATGTTACTCAATTATGCTAATATTCCTCTACTATAATATTTAAGGATAAAGAATGCCACTACTAGACAGCTTTACGGTAGACCACACCATCATGCCGGCACCGGCCGTTCGCAAGGCCAAAGGGATGAAGACGCCATCGGGCGATGATATAACGGTATTTGATCTTCGTTTCGTCAGACCGAACAAAGATATCCTGAGCGAAAAGGGAATCCACACCTTGGAGCACCTTTTCGCCGGTTTTATGCGCGACCATCTTAACAGCAAGGATACCGAGATCATCGATATCTCTCCGATGGGATGCCGCACCGGTTTTTACATGAGCACGATCGGGACGCCGGCTGAAGAGACTGTTGTAAAAGCGTGGAAAGAGTCGATGGAAGATGTCCTGCATGTCGCTTCGCAAAAAGATATTCCGGAGCTTAACATCTACCAGTGCGGCAGCGCTAAGATGCACTCGCTCGAAGAGGCGAAAGCGATCGCACAAAAAGTGCTGGACGGCGGTATCGGTATTATGGATAATGATGCGATCAAGCTTGATCTTTCAAAAGTCGATCAGGAGTAGCGAGTGAAGATCCTTTTACCGATGGACAGCGACGATACGCAGGAGGGGCAGCTCGTCTCGATCAACGATGCCAAAACGTGGGCCTTGATAGATCTGGAAGCGGGGCAGGTGGTCGAGATCAGCTACTTTGATACCAAAGAGGATGTCAATGAGTGGCTGGACGCCGTTGTCGTCGTCGGCGATTATGAACCGGTGATGGAGTTTATCGAGCAGCAGACGATGGTTCTGGTCGCCCATACGCAGCGTTATATCGATGATATCGTCGAGGCCTTTCTGTTTAAAGAACTTCATGACCTTGCCGTTTAGACCATGGCTATTTTGCGGTAATGGACGATAGAAGATGAAACGTTATCAACAGTTTCTGCAGCTTATCCATCCGCAACCGGGTTTCAAGGTCCTTGACATTACCTCGCACGCCGATGCGCTGACAGGGGCTATAATTGAACACCTATCCGCATTCCCTGCATATCGTTTGGAACTCTCTCTCTATCCGGGAGAACATCAAACCTTTGAGGCAGGCGACGCCATCAAAGTCCATAATGTTGCCAACTACAGCGCCCCTTTCCGTGCGCTGCCGCGCGATAACGATGTGGTGCTGATCCGTGACGTATTTCAACAGCACGCTTTCAAAGAGCGTATTCTAAAAGGCATCTACACGACTCTTGCCAATACGGGAGATATTATCATCATCTCCAAAAAGGGAAGCGCCGATGTCGAGGAGCAGAAGGCGATGCTGGAGGCGGCTGAGTTCCGGGCAGCCAACAGTATCGATATTCTGGAAGGCTATGA
>CAZNQJ010000375.1:0-2582 GCA_964575205.1 uncultured Campylobacterales bacterium
ATCAATGGTATCTGAGAGGTACTGCGACTGCCTGTTGATCTCTTCGCTGATCTGGCGTATCTCTTCGTTTTTGATCTTCCCGCCCAGGAGTATTGAGGTCTCCATTTTGGTCGTGTTCAGGGAGATGATATTCAGAGGCTGCCGCCACTGATGGGCGATATTGGCCAGCATCTCGCCCACAGCTGCTATTTTTGATTGCGACAGAATAACCCTGTTTTGCGTATCGATCTCCTCTTTTTGCGCGGCGATCTTCTCTTTGAGGTGGCTTTGGGTCATGAGCCACTGGTTTCTGAGACTGATAAACAGTGCCATCAGTCCAAGCGTTATCATCGCAAATACGGAGATGATGCCGATATAGATGATCTCATCATAGTTGAGTTTGAACGCAACCTCTTTGGGGTGGTTGTATTCATAGATAAAAGCATTCAGATCAATGTCTCTGGTGATAAACCCCAATACCTTGTAGACTTTGACCATGTCCTCCAGCTGGTTTCTGTCCATACGGCCGATCGTGCCGTTTTTGCTATAGGCCAGCCGCTTTAAGGCTTCGCCCTCTTTGATGAGCTGGATCAGGCTCTTGTTCTGCGTATTGTAGTGCTTGTAGATCAGTTCGGCCGTCTCTGTGATGTGATCGAATGCGTACACCCACCCTTTGATGGAGGCTTCATAAAAATCTTTTGTCAGCTTGGGATGCTTGCGGATGAATGCCGATGACGTAAACAGAATATCGCCGTAAAAGCTGAATCCGTAATCTTTGGGATGAAAGACCTTGTAGCCGATGCCTCTCTCTTCCAGGCGTATCGGTTCATTGGAGGTATAAGCGGCCATCGCATCGATTTTTCTGTTGATAAGATCATCCAGATTAAAGCTGTGCGGCAGGATCTGTATATCGTTTGAGGTCACGCCGTTGGAAAAGAGCATGGCCATAACAGAGGCCGTCCCTTTGGCGTCGTCGGTAAACATCACAGACCTGTTTTTCAGATCTTTGACTGATTCGATGTTTGTGTCATCCCGGACCAGCAGCATCAGGGGGCATTGCTGAAAGAGAGCGCCCAGGCCGACGACATCTCTCCCCTCGGCCCTCTCCATCAGCAGGGATGAGCGGCCGACTGCAAAATCGGCTTTTCCCTTTTCTATGACGGTGGAGAGATCTGTATCGGCATCAAACTCTTTTATCTCGACATCGATACCGGCCTGTTTGTAATAGCCCCGCTCTTTGGCGACATAGTAACCGGCAAACTGAAACTGATGCATCCAGCTGAGCTGGAGCGTCACTTTCTGGGCGGAAAACAGCGTTACTGATGCCAGCAGTAGGAGGAGAAAGACCCTTTTCATATCTAATTTTACCCAATTAATCATGCTTGAGGTCAATAGAGAGTGGCTATTTAAGCATCTTTTGTATGAACGCAAAACAGTGGCAGCATTTGATTGAAACTTATTTTCGCAGCATAGAGCTGCAGCAGTCGGAAAATATTGAAAACCGGCCGCATCCGGCGCTTGCAGAAGCCTGCGCTTACTGCTAAAATGTCACAGATCCGAACAAGGAGATGGCATGTCGGCAGGTTTTTTCGCTGTTTTTGATGATATAGCCGTGTTGATGGAGAAAACGGCGGTCATGGGCAAGGTCACCCTGCAGAAGACGTCGGGGGTCCTCGGCGACGATCTCGCTGTCAATGCGGAGAAGGCGTCGGGCTTTGCCGCCTCAAGGGAACTTCCCGTACTCTGGGCGATCACTCTGGGCTCCTTTCGCAACAAGCTGATCATCCTTCCGCTTGCCTTTGTGCTGAGTGCCTTTGCCTCCTGGCTGATCATCCCGATCCTGATGCTCGGCGGTCTCTACCTCGCCTATGAAGGGGCAGAGAAGATCTACGACTATCTTTTCCACAAAAAAGAGGCTTCAAAAGCCGAGGCGCTTGATCCCGATACTGCCGACTTCGAGAGCTACGAAGCCGGCAAGATAAAATCCGCCGTCACCACCGACTTTATCCTCTCCATAGAGATCGTCATCATCGCCCTGGGCACCGTCGTCGGGCAGCCGCTTCTTATGCAGATCCTTATCGTCTCCGTCGTCGCTTTTCTTGCGACGGCAGGGGTGTACGGCCTCGTCGCACTGCTGGTTCGGATGGACGATGTCGGTCTGAAGTTCGCCGAGACGGAGAGCCGCCTCATGCAGAAAACGGGCGGAATCCTGGTGGCGGCGCTTCCGAGGGTGATCAAAGCATTGAGTGTCATAGGCACCCTTGCCATGCTGCTGGTCGCAGGCGGCATCTATGTGCACAACATCCCCGAACTTCACCACCTCCTCAGCGCCCTTCCCCCGCTTCTGGGCGATCTGCTGGCAGGGGTGGCCGTCGGTGTTCTGGTGCTGGCAGCGGTGAATGCTTTTATGCTGGTCCGTCAGCTTTTATTTGCGCCAAAAGCGCGGTGAAACCGCTGCATTATGCGGCAGAGAAAGCCCCGCAGAAGAGCCTCATTTTCGGAAAAAAGAGAGCAGCAGCGAGAGAATGACCGAGATGACGATCATGGTCACGACAGGAAAATAGATCTTTACGTTTTCTCCCTCGTACCGGATATCGCCCGGA
>CAZNQJ010000376.1:0-2576 GCA_964575205.1 uncultured Campylobacterales bacterium
ACCGGGGCCGGGAACGCTCCCTGTTCGTCTCACTGACAAACTCTTACCACGGCGAGACGATAGGGGCTCTCTCTGTCGGTGATGTGCAACTTTACAAAGAGACCTACGAGCCGCTTCTAATTCGCTCTATTCAGACGCCCGTGCCGAAAGACCAGAGCGAAGAGGCGGCACTCGAGGCGGCTGCGGCACTGGAAACGTGCTTTAAAGCCAACACCGGCGAGATCGCAGCGCTGATCGTCGAACCGTTGATCCAGGGGGCGGGCTCGATGCATATGTACCACCCGCTCTTTTTGACAAAAGCAAGAGAACTTTGTGACGCTTACGGCATTCATCTGATAGCCGATGAAGTGATGGTCGGTTTCGGCCGGACGGGGACCATGTTCGCCTGCGAGCAGGCCGGTATAACGCCTGATTATATCGTGTTATCGAAAGGACTTACAGGCGGCTATTTACCGCTTTCCGTCGTACTAACAACAGAGGATGTCTATGCGGCTTTTTATTGCGATTACGGACTCTATAAAGCCTTTTTGCATTCACATTCTTACACAGGAAATGCCCTGGCCTGTGCTGCGGCCAATGCGGCACTGGACATTTTTGAATCGGAAAATGTCATAGAAAGAAACAGAGAAAAGTCCAGATATATTGCCTCAAAACTGCGCGCTTTCGAGACCTTGCCCAATGTAAAAGAGGTGCGCCAATGCGGCATGGTGGCCGCCGTCGAGCTGACAGGGTACGAGGCGCATGAACGGATCGGACTGAAGGTGTATGAATACGGTCTGAAACACGGGGTGCTTCTGCGCCCGCTCGGCCATATCATCTATTTCATGCCGCCTTATATTATCACCGATGCCGAGATCGATATTATGATGGATACAGCATATGAAGCGATCGCCGGCTTATAATGATATGCGAACAGTTGTCCGCGGTACGCTTGTCTGACTGCGGGTCATGTTGTCAGAAGGAGACCCTGTTGAATCAAAAAGATCTGTTTGAAGAAACGGATAGGACGCTTCAAGGTGGCGCCAGCCGCGAAACAAGCAAGCCGACCGATACGGCAGTACGCCTCGGGATACTGCTTCTTCTGCCATACGTTCTTTGGCTGAGCAAATACACTAATGCCTATGTCGAATCCATACATGGCAAAGCTATCCATCTGAATTTTGACGGGGTGATGCAGTCGTTGCACTATCTTTTCAGCAATGCCAATGCCATCGTGCATGAAGCGGGTCACGGCGTCTGCTACCTCTTCGCATGCCCTGAATTTATAACAGTACTGAACGGTACCCTCTTTCAGCTGCTGCTTCCGCTGATCTTCATCTTTTACTATTACAAACGGGGCAACGGTATTCTGACCGGCCTGGGCGGTATCTGGCTTGGCCAAAACCTGATCTACGTGGCATGGTATATGTCAACGTCGCACACACCGTACCGTTACCCCTCTTTTATCCCGGGATCGGACAAACATGATTTCTGGTTTCTCTTTCAGGAGCTGGGCGTTTATGAGTATGACTGGTTGATCTCGGGTTTTGTACATGCTGCCGCCGTTGCACTTCTGCTGGGTTCTTACGCTTATCTGCTCTATATCTCATTTATAAAAAATGAGGGTAAAATAAGACAAAGTGTTTATAGAGGCAGAAGATGAGCAATGATGTCAATGATTTTTCGATCATAGAAGAGATATGGCATGCTATTTCGCACGGAATCGGTTTGGCACTGAGCATCGCCGGTCTTACCATCTTGGTCTCCTTTTCCGCCATGAACGGATCAGCCATCACCATCGTCAGCAGTGCTATCTTCGGAACGACGCTGATCCTTCTCTACGGCTCCTCTACGCTTTATCACGCGATCACCCATCATGACATCAAACAGCGGTTCCAGCAGTTTGACCATGCCTCGATCTATTTACTGATCGCCGGTTCCTATACGCCGATCACGCTGGTCTCACTGGGCGGGGCATGGGGCTGGAGCATCTTTGCAGCTGTATGGACTATCGCCGTCATAGGTATCTATATAACGTTTGTATATCCCCGCCGTTTTGAAAAACTTTCGCTGCTGCTGTATGTCATTATGGGCTGGATCATCGTCATAGCGATCAAGCCGCTGCTGGCGAGTATGGAAAGCGGCGGCCTGTGGCTGCTGCTGGCAGGAGGCCTCTCCTACACCGCAGGCGTTATCTTTTATGTCTGGGAGAAGCTGCCGTTCAACCATGCTATCTGGCACCTCTTTGTCCTTGGCGGCAGTATTCTGCACTTCTTCATGGTACTGCTGTATGTCATATAAAGCAGGGAAGAGCGCATGACACTCTACGTTGACGGCGACGCCTTTCCCAACCTCTTGAAACCGATCGTGCTGCGCAGCATCGAACGGCTCTCCCTGCCGACGTACGTCGTCTCGAACAAGCGGATCACGCTGGGGCATTCTAAACTTGTGAACTACATCATCGTAGAGCAGGGGGCCGATGAGGCCGACCATCTTATCGTTGAGATGGTCAAAGAGGGTGATCTGGTCATCACCGCGGATATCCCGCTGGCCGACCGCGTCATCGCCAAAAAGGCGCATGCCATCGACCACCGCGG
>CAZNQJ010000377.1:0-2574 GCA_964575205.1 uncultured Campylobacterales bacterium
GATCTTTGCCGAGAAAAAGATCCCCGAAGAGTTTGCCGAACAGGCTGAGACCCTGCGCAAGGTGATCGCCGCCGCCCCGTATTTCGAGAATTTTGACGATTTCAAGAATCACCTGATGAAAGAGAGCGGTCTCAAGGGCAAAAACTTCTTTAAACCGCTCCGACTGCTGCTCAGCGGTGAAGAGCACGGTCCGGAGGTCGCCGACCTCTATGTCTATCTTAAAGATTTCCTCGGAGAGATCGTCAAATGAACACAATGACAAGTATTATCCTGGGCATCGGCGGCATTGTCCACTCGCTGTTGAGTATCTACATCTGGGTCATCATCATCGCTGCCCTCCTCTCGTGGGTACGTCCCGACCCCTATAACCCCATCGTGCAGTTTCTGACGCGTATCACGGAACCCGCCTACTTCTTTGTCCGCCGTCTGATGCCGACCACTTTCAACGGCATCGACTTTGCGCCGCTGGTCATCATTATCGGCCTGCAGGTGATCGACGTCATCCTGATCAATCTGCTTAACGCTCTGGCCACCTAAAGACAATGCGTACGCTGCTCCTTCTGCTCCTTGCTCTCTCCCTTTCTGCAGAAGTAACGCTTGACGCGATCAACGACAAGCCCCCTTCCCGGGCCAAAAACTTTATGATCTGGCGTTTTCTGCACCAGGATATCACCCCTGCCCAGGCCGATGCGGCTTTTTATCAGTTTAAAGATGTGGATACCCGTCTTTTCAAGGCCTATGCCGAAAAGTCCGACCGCGAAGAGGTGCACTATACCGCGGAGTGTCTCTCCGTCTCCGCGGATGAGCTCGCAAAAAGCAACGATCTCTCCTGCGTCAAGATCGCCTTCTCTCCCGACAAGGCTGCAGTGATGCGCGAAGCGGAGCGCGACCGCCTGGCGCGCCTGCTTGATGACAACCGGACCGGCACGTGGATAGAGATGATGGATGATCTGCTGCGCAGCAGCAGCGTCGTCGATCTGAAGCGCTACAGCCCCTCGACCTTTATGTACCTCTTTTTCAACGGCGGCACCAATTTCAGACAGACCTATCTCGACCGCCCTCTACCCGACGTTTACCTGCAGGCGATCGTCAAACACTGGGGCTTCAGCCGTTTTGTCGTTTTGGTGGTGACCGACAAGGATTATGCAAACCTGCAAAAAGAGCTTCTGAAGATCGGTGCCGACACGAAGATGAACGCCGAAGCCCACTTTTACCTGGCGATGAACGCGCTCGAACATCAGCGCGAAAAGAGCGCGATGGCGCACCTCAAAAAGGCGTATGAACTGGCCTACTACCGTTCGGACAGAGACAAGGCCCTCTTCTGGCAGTACCAGATCGCAAAGGAGAAGGCGGTTCTGCGGCAGCTGGGCGAGAGCGTGGATATCAATATGTATTCGCTCTATGCCAAAGAGAAGCTGGGCATCGAGGTGACCAATTTTTACACAACGCTGCCGACGCATGAGACCAACACGACCAGGGTCGATCTGAGTGATCCTTTTGTCTGGAATGAACTCCTCACCGAGGTCAAAGCGACCCCCAGGGAGGAGCTGAAAAACCTGGCGGACAGGTATGCCAACAAGGCGATGCTGCCGCTGCGCTCTTTTATCTACGAGAAGGCGACAGGCTACAAAGAGATGGGCTACATCATGCCCTACGACAGGTATATGAAGGACCTTTCCAATGACGACAAGGCGATCTATTATGCTTTGATGCGCCAGGAGAGCCGCTTCATACCTGCCGCGCTTTCGCGCTCCTATGCCCTCGGGCTGATGCAGATGATGCCTTTTCTGGTCAAAGCGCTTGACAAAAATTTTAAAGAGGAGCGTTTCTCCTTCGAAGAGATGTTTAATCCCGAAAAAAACATCGCCTATGCGAAAAAGCATATCGAGTGGCTGAAAAAGAGCCTTTATCACCCGGTGCTGATGGCCTATGCCTACAACGGCGGCATGGGCTTCACCAAGCGCTACATTACAGACGAGAACTGTTTTACCGATGCAAAATACGAGCCCTTTATCAGCATGGAGATGATGGCGAACTCGGAGAGCCGCGAGTACGGAAAAAAAGTGTTGAGCAATTACGTGATGTACAAGAAGATCCTCGGCGAAAAGGTCTCTATTGTTGCGCTTTTTGATAAGTTATTAGAGCCAGCTGCCTGTGACCGCTTTCGAGCATCAAAATAGGTTTGCCGCCGGGGCGTTTGTAGCGGACGTAATAGTAGCGGCTCCAGCTGTTGATGATCGGCATCAGCCTTAACAGAAGATCGTCGCTGTCGAGCTCCTCCGAAAAGAGTGCATCCTCGCCGTTGAGCAGCAGGAGGAAATCATCCGCATTTTGTGTGCTGTTTCGGTCAAAATAGAGGGTGTTGTTGTTCTCTTTGGAGTAAAAAGCGACAAGGAAATGGGAAAAAGCCCCCGCATATTTGGGATAGACTTCATTGAGATAGACCGTAGAGAGAATGGTCTCACTTTTGTTCTCTTTCAGCAGACGGATATTTTGATAACCGGTGCTTGCTCTCTCCTGCGTTGATGAGGGCGTAAAGTGGTCAAAATTGCCGCTGCATCCGCCAAGCAGGAG
>CAZNQJ010000378.1:0-2572 GCA_964575205.1 uncultured Campylobacterales bacterium
TCTGCCCGCTGAGCTGTTGGGCAGGAGATAGAATTGTCTCGGGGGTGATTATTTTCATAATAGTTCTTTGTCCTATGGTTTCAGTTAAAGATTATATCGCTTTAGATGTTGGAGGCTGTTTAGAAAACGGGGTTGTTTCAAGGTATTAAAATAAATCTTTACCTATAATGCAAGGCAATTATACAAAACAAAGGTTATCGATGAAAATTGTTGTCATTCAAGGTCCAAATCTTAATATGTTAGGTGTTCGTGAACAGCAGATCTACGGACCGATGAAACTGGAGCAGATCCATGCGCAGATGAAAGACTTTGCAGACAAAAATAACATGGAGATCGAATTCTTCCAGTCAAACCTGGAAGGTGAGATCGTTGACAAGATCCAGGAGTGCTACGGCGAAGCGCAGGGTATCATCATCAATGCTGCGGCCTATACCCACACCTCTATCGCGATCCGCGATGCGATCTCTGCCGTGTCGATCCCGACGATCGAAGTACACATCTCAAACATTCACCGCCGCGAAGAGTTTAGAAAAACAAATATGATCGCTCCGGTCTGTACTTCATCCATTGTCGGATTCGGCCCGTTCGGGTACCACCTGGCAATGCTCGGCATGTCTCAGATCATGCAGGAGATCCAGGCGATGCAGGCACAACAGGCAGCGGCGCAGCCACAAGCGTAACCGCCGTGGGGATCGTACGAGAGCTCTCGCCCGGGCTTAGACTCTTTATAGAGAGAGGTTATCCCGCATCGTACACGAGTTCTGCGCACTTTCGCCACCGCGCCGTTATCGGCATCGGCGGCAATATCGGCGATGTCAAACGCCGGTTTCACCATCTCTACTATTTTTTGAAGCGTCAAAAAGGGATCGTCGTCCTGCATACCGCCCCGATTTTACAGAATCCTCCTTTCGGCTATGCCGAGCAGGATGATTTTTTCAACTCGGTCATTGAGGTGGCCACGTCGATGAACCCCCGGGAACTGTTGGCCTTTCTGCTGAGAGTCGAGAAGCATTTCGGCCGTAAACGCAGTTTCGCCAATGCACCGCGCACCCTCGATCTCGACCTGATCTTTTTTGATGATGTCCGGATGGAGACAGCGCGTTTGACACTGCCGCATCCGCACTGGCATGAACGCGAGAGTGTGCTGATCCCCCTCCAAATGTTAGGAAGACGCTGATGCATAAAAGCAACCGTGCCAAAAAGACCCGTTTTATTACCGTCACCAGCGGCAAAGGCGGGGTCGGCAAAAGTACGATCAGCTCGAACCTTGCCTATACCCTTGCATCCGCGGGTGTCAAGGTGGGGATCTTTGACGCCGATATCGGTCTGGCCAATCTTGATGTGATGTTCAACGTCTCCGTCAAAAAAAACATCCTGCACCTCTTAAAGGGCGAAGCCCGTCTGGATGAGATCCTGATCCATGTGGCGGACAATCTGATCCTGATACCGGGCGAGAGCGGCGAGGAGATACTGAACTACTCTGATTCGGCGATCTTTGCGCGGTTTATGAAAGAGGCCGAAGCGCTGAACGATCTGGATGTCCTGATCATCGATACGGGTGCCGGCATCAGCAAAAACACCCAGCTCTTTTTGCAGGCTGCCGATGATGTCATCATCGTCACGGTGCCGGATCCCTCGGCGATTACGGATGCCTATGCGACGGTCAAAGTGGCGGCACGCGAGCGAAACGATATGCTGATGCTGATCAATCAGGTTGCCAATGAACAGGAAGCGCTTTCAATCTTTGAACGTATCGAGAAGGTGGCGCGGGCCAATATCAGAGAAGATCTGGAGCTGCGTTTTCTGGGCAAGATCAATACCGATCAAAAGGTCTCCGCCGCTGTCAAGCGGCGGGCTCTTTTCTGCCAGACCCATGCCCAGAGCGGTCCGAGCCGCGATATCCGCGCGATTGCAAGGGAGCTTGTGAAAAAGCTGGAGCGGCAGGTCTACGTGAAGCCGAAAGAGAGCGGTCTGGCGGGTCTTTTGAAACGCCTGTGCGAGCAGTTCTGATGCAGACAAAAGAGCTGCTTTCGCAAGATGAGATCAGGGCCCTTTTAGAGATCTCTCCTGCGGGGAAGCTCGAGAATCAAAAGCCTGCTCAAAGCAGCGCGCCGGATGCCGTTCTGGCCGATGCGGCAGAGGAGCTGCTGCGCTACCTGCAGCGCAGCGGCCTGCAGGCCGAAAACTCCGGTATCGTCCAAAAAGGCGCTGTCGGCACACATCGCTGCAAACGTTTCAGAACTCAGGGTTCTGTTGCCCATCTGTGCATTGAAAACAGATTGGCGAACGCTTTTATTGAGACCGCTTTAGGCGGCGACTGCAGCAGGTTCGAAGATGACCGTGCCCCGGGTTCCCTGGATGAAGCGCTTCTGGCACTTTTTTTCCGTGAGACGCAAAAGCTCTTGCAGCCGTATCTGCAGAAAATCCAAAGCTTCGCTAGCGGGCGGCAGACGTACTTTTTGGAATTTTTCCTTGGCAACACCAAAAGCGTGATGAAGCTGGTGCTGGAGGGTGTTGCGTCTGCCGGGGCTGAAAAGCAGGTCAAAACAGATCTGCACAAGATAAAGGTCGA
>CAZNQJ010000379.1:0-2571 GCA_964575205.1 uncultured Campylobacterales bacterium
ACAATTTTGAATTGACACGCTCAGACAGCGACCGAAGCAACAGAATGATCACCCGGTACATCAAAACCATCCATCAGCTTTTCGGTATCGTAGAGACCCTCCGACTGAATGAAAAACTGTGGTACAAGGCACCCGACAAGCCAGAAGCTCTCCCTGGAGCAGAAGCTGAATCAGCCGCGTTGTAGCACCGCGGCTTTGACGCATTTCGCAATTACAAACAACTTTTGCTACACTGTCTAAACTATATAAAGAGAGGCATATGAACAGACTCTACGTCACCGACCTTGACCACACCTTCCTGCGAAGCGACCTGAGCGTCAGCGATTTTACCCGTAAGATCTGGAATGCCAAGGCCAGGGAGGCCACCCTTACCATCGCCACAGCCAGAAGTTTCTACGCCGCCATGAAATACCTTCCGGATCTGACCTTCAACGCCCCGATGATCCTGCTCGACGGCACCCTCATTGCGACGCCCGAGCGAAAGATCATCGACGCCAAATTCCTCGACACCGCCGCTGCGAACGACCTTATCGCCGAAGCGATCCGATTTGACAAGATCCACCCCTTTGTCATCGGCCTCAAAAACGACAACCTTGATGAGAGCTTCGACTTCCCCTTCACCAAGACGCCCACGCAGGAGAAGGTCCTGCTCAACTACAGAGACGATACAAGACTGATGGAGTTTGACCAGATCATAGCCAAAGAGCAGACCTTCAAAGTGGTCTACATGGCCTCGAAAGAGCGTCTGATCGCCCTGACCGAACACCTCGAGGGCATCTACGGCGACAACTTTCACTTCAAGCTCTCTCCGGAGAACTATACGGGCGACTACTTCCTCACCATCCTTCACCCCCTCGGCGACAAGGCCCATGCCCTCAAAAAGGTGTGCGACATTCTCGGCCGTCCGCTTGAGGATGTCACCGTTTTCGGCGACAGTATCAACGACATCGGGATGTTCAAACTTGCCGGGATGTCGGCAGCGGTGGCCAACGCACTGGCAGAGACCAAGGCGGTCGCCAAAACCGTCCTGCCCCACACCAACGATGAAGATGCCGTGGCGCACTACCTAAAATCGACAATGAAGTGAGAAAAGATGTCTGCAAACGTTAAACATTCGAGCCTGATTCCGATGCTGATCATCGGCACCCTCTTCTTTATCTTCGGTTTCGTCACCTGGCTCAACGGCTCGCTGATCCCTTTTCTGAAGATCATCTGCGACCTTAACGATTTTCAGGCCCTGCTTGTCACCTTCGCCTTCTACATCGCCTATACCACGATGGCCTATCCGATGTCGTTCATACTGACCAAAACCGGCTACAAGAAGGGGATGGCGATTGGCCTCGGCATCATGGCGGTCGGTGCCCTGCTCTTTATCCCGGCAGCTTTCAGCGCCCAGTTCCCCATCTTTCTGACGGCGCTTTTCACCCTCGGCAGCGGTCTGACCATCCTGCAGACGGCATCGAATCCCTACATCGTCCTGATCGGTCCGAGCGAGAGCGCGGCGATGCGTATCAGTATCATGGGCGTCATCAACAAAGGGGCCGGCATCATCGCGCCGCTGGTCTTTACCGCGCTGATGTTCAGTGACCTGGGTTCGTTTTCAAAAGAGGCACTCTCCGCCACAGAAGTCACTCTGCTGGCCGAAAAACTGATCGTCCCCTATCTTTCCATGGCGGCGATCCTGGCCGCCCTTATTGTTCTGGTGCTCTTCTCATCACTTCCCGAAATCGCCTTTGAGGAGACGGAAGAAGAGAGTGAAAAGACGAACATCCTGCACTACCCGCAGGTCGTCCTCGGGGCAGCGGCCCTCTTTGCCTATGTCGGCGTCGAGGTCGTTGCCGGCGACACGATCGGTCTCTTCGGGCAGAGCCTTGGCGTTGCCAACTTCACGGCTTTGACCTCGTACACGATGGTCTTTATGGTCCTGGGTTATCTCATCGGCATCATTGCCATCCCGAATTACCTGAGCCAGGAGAGAGCCCTTATTTACTCGGCTGTCGGAGGGGCGTCGACCATTATCGCGCTGCTTTTCAGTTCTGCGCAGAGTCACGTCATTTCGCAACTGCTGTGGGGATGGAGCGGCATCAGCACAATGCCCGATCCGGTCGCCTTGGTCGCCCTGCTCGGCCTGTCACACGCCCTCGTCTGGCCCTCCATCTGGCCGCTTGCCCTCAGAGGTCTGGGCAAATTCACCGCACAGGGAAGCGCCCTGCTCATCATGAGCATTGCCGGCGGCGCACTGATACCGCTGGTCTTCGGTCAGGCCGCAGAGCTCGGCGGCGACATGCAGTTCGCCTACGCCATAACGCTGCCGTGTTACCTCTTCATCTTTTTCTATGCGATTAAAGGGCATAAGATCAGGAGCTGGGAACGCTGAACGGGTAACAGCCAATTTAGAAAATAATGGTGAAAGTTCTGACTGCTGTTTTTGAGAGGGAGTAAGTATTTTTGCCGCAAAAAAAGTAACAAAAAAGAGCTCTCATGGCGGCTTCGCGGTCGGTGGCTACCGACTACTTTAAACTCAGTCCCAAGGGTTGAATCTTAAAATGGCGCATCGTAACTTGCTCCCAT
>CAZNQJ010000380.1:0-2564 GCA_964575205.1 uncultured Campylobacterales bacterium
TTACTTCCAAACAAATTGACTGAATTATCTACCATATCTACATAGCCTTTTTAAACCCTGCTTCGCACCATAATTGCACATACAACAGTAATACAGCATCAAGGAACGCTATGAATCCCCAGCACGCCAAACGTTCACTCAAACATCTCAGTGAAAGAAAGGTACCCGTTTTCCTCTGGGGGCCTCCGGGGATCGGAAAATCCTCCATCGTGGCGCAGATCGCCAAAGAGAAAAACATCGGCTTCATCGACCTCCGCCTCTCCCTTCTTGACCCCACCGACCTCCGCGGCATCCCCTTCTTCGACGCCGTCAACGAAAAAGCGATCTGGGCGCCCGCTTCGTTCCTGCCCGACGGCAGCCAGAGCGAGGGGATCCTCTTTCTCGACGAGCTCAATACCGCGGCGCCGATGGTACAGGCTTCGGCCTACCAGCTGATCCTCGACAGGAAGATCGGCGAGTATACGCTGCCGGAGGGCTGGTCCATCATCGCCGCCGGGAACCGCGAAAGTGACAGGGGGGTTGTCTTCCGCATGGCTGCGCCGCTCTCCAACCGTTTCATCCACCTTGAGATGGAGACGAGCGTAGAGGAGTGGAAGGCCTGGGCTATCGCCAAAGGAGTCGACAGCTCCATCATCGGCTTCATCTCCTACCGCCCCGACGCCCTATTCAGTTTCGACACCCAGAGCAACAGCCGCTCATTCGCCACACCGCGTACCTGGGAGTATGTCAACGAGGTGATCGCTTCCGAGCCCGAAGCCGACCTGCTTATGCCGCTGGTCAGCGGCGCCATCGGCGAAGAGCTGGCGGCCGCCTTCCTCGGTTTCAGGGTAGTGGCTGCGGAGCTTCCCGACATCGACACCGTTCTCGACGGCAGCTGTACGGTCGTGCCGCACGAGCCCTCCGCCCTGCATATGCTCTCCACGGCCCTGAGCCTCAGAATCGACCAGGGGACATCGACCAAAAAGCTCAACAACCTGGTCGGCTACACGCTCAAGATGCCGGGGGAGTTCGCGGTGATGATCGTTCAGGACCTGCGCTCGCGCGACATCGAGCTTGACCATGTGGACAACTGGACATTGTGGATGAAAAACTTCAACCAGCTCTTACGGTAAAACAAGTTGGTTTTGCACCTCTGCCTCTTAGAGGCAAGCGTTTCGAGGAAACATCGCTTTCGCGAGCGGTGTCCCTTGTTTTGCGCCTTAGCGGCCAGCACAGCTACCGGGACTTTGTTCCAGTGGCGTTCAAAGGAATAAAGACGATGAACTCAAGCGACCTGCTCGTCAAGGCCAAAAGCCAGCTCAGCGTCAGATACCCCTACTTCGGCATGCTCGCCTCGCGCCTCAGGCACGAACCCAAAGAGGAGATAACCGCCTATGCGAGCAACGGTGTGCGCTTTCTCTATAACGACGCCTTTATTCAGCGGCGCACCGTCGACGAGCTGATGTTCATCCTGACCAACTGCGTCATGCACCATGTGCTCTCGCATCAGCAGCGCCGCCTCAACCGCCGCGGCAACCTCTGGCAGCTGGCTACGGACTACGCCATCAACAACATTCTGCATCAAAACGGCATGCGCATCCCCCAGGGGGCGAACTACAATGAAGAGTACGCCAAGATGTATGCCGAAGAGATCTACGAGCTGCTTAAGGAGGCCTACTACAACGGGGCCGACGCCTTTGACGAAGAGAGCGGTTTCGGAAACGATGCGCCGCCGAGTCTGCAGCTCAGCGAAGCCGCAGATGCCGACGAGAAGGCCTTCGGCTCGCTGCAGGAGATCGACGACGAGCTCGACCCGGAGACCGAGTCCAGCTGGGAGTATGCCGCCTCCGTCGCCAACGAGGTCGCCGCGCGTAAAAGTCTCTCACCGTCGGGGTTCGAGCGGCTGGGCAAAATGGTCAAGGCCAGCGGCGTGGACTGGCGCTTCGAGCTCTACAATGCCATCAACCGCCATATGCGCAACAACTACGCCTTCATGCCGCCGAACAAAAAGCACCTCTACCGCGGTTTCGCCCTCCCCTCGCTTGCCAGCGACACCCTCAGCCTCTGCGTGGCGGTCGACTCTTCGGGCTCTATCGACGAGTACCTGCTGGGCGCCTTTATGGAGGAGTTCAAGGCCATTATGACCAACTTTCCGGCGGTCAGGATCGAGCTTCTGATCTGCGATGCAAGGATCCATGCGCACTACACCTTCCAGGGCGGCGAGAAGCTGGACTTCAAGATCAAGGGCGGGGGCGGAACGGACTACCGGCCCGTCTTCGATTACATCGATGCCAATATTCCGATGAACACCATGCTGCTCTATTTCACCGACGGCGACGGCTGGTTCCCGAAGTTTCCGCCGAGCTATGAGGTGCTCTGGGCACTTTCACGTCCTGCAAAAGTGCCATTCGGGCGTCCATTGGTTATCTTTTCATAAGATATTGCCTGAAACCCCTGAACAGATGCCATCCTTAGTGATATCTGCTCAGGGGTTTCGACACAAAAAACAAAAACAACATAAGGAGACAAAAATGTTAGTAACCAACAAAGCACCTGATTTTACCGCGACAACCGTCATGGGAAAC
>CAZNQJ010000381.1:0-2560 GCA_964575205.1 uncultured Campylobacterales bacterium
TCTCGCAGACGATCAAAAAGGTCATCGCCCCGAAACTGGTCGGCGAGGACTTTGATCTTCCGAAAGTGCTGGAGCTCCTCCACGCCTGCTGCAAAGGCAACAGCAGCGCCAAGGCGGCCGTCGATATGGCGCTGTATGATCTTGCCGCTGTTTCAGAGGAGCGCTCGCTTGTGGAATTTCTCGGAGGGTCAGCCAAAACGCTGGAGACCGCCGTTACCATCAGTCTCAAGTCACCGCAGGAGATGGCCGACGATGCGAAAGCGGCATTCGGGCGCGGTTTCACCATCCTGAAGATCAAAGTCGGCGGTCGTGACGGTCTGGACAGAGCGCGTATTGAAGCTGTCAGAGGTGCCGTTGCCGATGCAAGAGTGCTGATCGATGCCAACCAGGCCTGGAGCGTTGACGAGTCGCTCGCGATCATCAAGGCGATAGCGCCGCTCAACATCGAACTTATCGAACAGCCCGTAGACGGCCGTGACCTCGAGGGGCTGAAACGGATTACGCAGCAGAGCACTATTGCTATTCTCGCCGATGAGGCGGTCTTTACGCTCGAAGATGCCAAAAAAGTGGTTGAAGGGAATGCGGCTGATCTGATCAACATCAAACTGATGAAGTGCGGCGGCATCTCCAAAGCGATCGGGATCATCGAGTACTGCCGTCAGAAAGGGGTCAAATGCATGATGGGCTCAATGCTGGAAGGGCCCACTTCCATCGCGCTCACGGCGCAGCTGGTGATGGCCTACGCTGATGCGTTCAGCCATATCGACCTCGACAGCCCGCTGCTCTATAAGAAGATCCCTACGGGCACAGGGCTGCAGTTTTTCAACAACACGATTACGTTAGAGAAAGAGGATTTTTACACGCTCTATATTTTAAAGTGTGCCGACAATACGCTCTACACCGGCATTGCCAAAGAGGCGGAAAAACGTCTGGTTGAACATAACGTCTCGCCAAAGGGTGCAAAATACACCAAGGCCCGACGTCCCGTCACACTGGTCTATGAAGAGAAGCACCGCTCGAAAAGCAGCGCGTTAAAGAGAGAGCTGGAGATTAAAAAGATGACGCGTTCTCAGAAAGAGAAGCTGATCGCGTTGCAGACGGGGTAAGGACTACTCCTCTTCCTCGCTTCGCATCTCATCGATCTCGGCGATGATCTCGCCCGCTTCCTCTTCATCGATCTCTCCCGCTTCCGCCTCTTCGAGCATCACTTTGAAATCGGTTTTGAGCTCCTGAAGTTCTTCAAGCTCCTGCTTGACATCGTCTGTTGCCGTTTTTGTATCGTTGATAAGTTCAAAAAGTCCGTCGATCACATCTTCGATCTCGGGGATAACGTCGTTTTTAAGCAGGTCGATCAGATCTTGTACATTGGTCATGGAGAGTCCTATTATAGTGCTGCGCACTTTGATGGACGCATTTTAACCTATTTTTCGACGTGTTCGGCCTCTTCGAGTTTTTCAGCATGTTTTTTTTAACCCAGACCCGAAGTTGTAGAAAGATTACGGTTTCGCTACCAGGGTTGCTGTGACGTCGATATTGTTTTTGATGATAGTGCTCATAAAGTTGTTGTCGATGTCAAACGCCGTGCGGTCGACAACACCCGTCAGCTTGATCTTGACACCGTTCTCACTCACGTCGAACTTCTGCATTTTAAAATTGAGTGTTTTGGTGATATTTTTAATAGTGACCTCGGCTTCGACACTGTCGTCCGTCACTTTGATCGATCTGAAAAATATCGATTTGTACCTGACCTCGTCAAAAAAGTCGCTGCTTAGAAGGTGGTCATCGCGTCTGGCAATACCGGTATGGAGCGAATTGACCACGATATCACCGGTAATCGCCGTGATCTTATCGCCTTCAACGCTGATCGTGCCGCTAAAATCACTGAAATTGCCGTCAACACCGACAAACAAGAGTTCTGTCGCCTCAAAATCCATCGACGAACTCTTCGTGTCTACTTTCAAATCCGCACCGAATGCCAAAATGGCCATCACCAAAAGAGCTGCTATCGCTTTCATGCCTCATCCTTTAAGATAGTATAGAAACATTATAGTCTAGTTTTTTATAACGGCTGACTTGTTCTTTTTAAAAAGAATTGCTGATATTTATCGGCTGGGCGTATTTACCATCCACTTTGAGTGGGCATCGAGGTAGTCCCAGAAGGACTGGATATATGCTTCCGTAATGCCCTCTTCGACCAGTGCAGGGAGCAGTCTGGTGTAGAGCTCAAGCCATGTGTGACGTCCTGCCTCATCAATGCGGAACGGGGCGTGACGCCCCACCAGGCGCGCTTCGCCGCGGGTCTGTTCAAAATAGTTCGGCCCGCCGCAGATCTGGATCAGAAAATCGGCCGCATGCTTCTGCGCTTCTGCAAAATCCTCATCATCCACCGGAAAAAGAAAAGCGATGTCGCTCTCGCGGATCAGGTCGTAATGGGCATTCACAAGTTCCCGGAAACGCTCTTCACCCACCTCGTAATAAAACCCGGGATGCGGTTTCGTCACAGCAGGAAATTCACCGAGTTTGCCTTCTGTAATTGTCAGGTTCAACATTTCAATCCTTA
>CAZNQJ010000382.1:0-2554 GCA_964575205.1 uncultured Campylobacterales bacterium
GGCTTCGATCGTTGCACTGTCTTGGGTAAAAAAGCTTATCAAAAAGGCCGGAAAAAGCGCCATCACCAAGCCAAATAAGCCCATAAAAAATATTGCAATCTTGGTCGCATAAAGCCCTGTCTGATAGGCAGCCTCGTAATTTTTTGCCCCGAGGTTCTGACCGACAAGGGCGGTGGCGGCGATGGCAAAACCGAAACCGGGCATAAAGGCAAGCCCTTCAATGCGAAGCCCCGTCTGATAGCCGGCAATAGCCGCTGTGCCGTAGGCCGTGATCACCCAGACAAAGAGGATAAAGGAGCTGACACTGATCAGACGCTCCAGCGAGGCGTGTTTGCCCACATGCAGCGAACGGATCAGATCGGCCTTGGTAAAACGGTATAAAAGGTGCAATTTGGAGTTGTTACGCGCCAAAAGCATAAAGTAGATCAGCAGGTTGACACCGTAGGCGATGATGGTGGCGTACGCCGCACCGGCAATACCCATCGCCGCAAATCCGCCGTGACCGAAGATCAGCAGGTAATTAAACAGCAGATTGATCAAGGCGGAGAAGAGCTTGATGTAAAGCGATGACTTGGTATCGCCCGCTGCAGAGAGCGCATTGTACATCAGCGCATCAAGAAAGATAAGCGGCAGACCAAGCATCAGGATCTCAAAATAGTCCCCGCCGAAAGCGGCAAGCCCCGTTTCCGCACCCATCCAGAGATAGAAGTTCTCCGCATTCAAATAGCCGAAGATGCTGATCGGCAGTGAAAGCAGCAGCGCGAAGAGCCCCAAAGAGTAGAGAAGTGCCGAGGCCCGGTGGCGCCGCCGTTCGCCGATAAGTCTTGCAATAACGGCAGTGCCCCCGACGATATAGAGCGTCATCACCACATTGATGACCATCATAAACTGCATACTCATCCCGACCGCCGCCAGGGCAGCGACATTGAGCATTCCCACCATGATCATATCGATCAGCAGCTGCAGAATATCCAGCAGCTGTTTAAAAGCGGCAGGAAGCGCAAGCCGCAGGACATCGCGCAGGTGGGCGGGCTTACTCAAAGTATTTGGAGACCTCTTTCATCCCCTCTATGAGCGCCTCTTCACTCTCATAGATCAGTTCGATACGGTTGTTGGGGACCTCGCCCAGAGGGTCGATATCAAAGATCAGGACATACGAGGCGATAGGAACCTCCTGCTTCTTATCCATCTTTGCCCACTCCAGGGAGACCTGGGCGATTTCACCATGAATATCGACTGTCGCGGCAGGGTAGAGACGTGTCAGCAGGGTCAGGTCGATACGTTTGCCCTGCGCTTCATAGATCATATTTTTGCTCATGTTCATAACTCCAGTTCCGGCGCCATTTTACCATCTTCAAAGGCAGTTTCACGAATATTGTAGTTCTTTTTTATCCAGATGAAGTAGAGTGCAGCCGCCGCAAAGCTGCTGCCCAGCAACATTGTGATCGTTGCCAGTTGAACCCCCGACTCCACCATGTACCCTATCCCCAGCGAAACGACGGCGACCGTCAACAGAAACACCATATCGTTGTAAGCGACGATGCGGCCGTAGTACTCTCTGTTGGTGTGGTGCTGCAGCAGCGTATAGGTATAGGACCAGAGCGTTGTGGTCGCAAACCCGACAAAAACAGAAGCCAGAAGCGAAAGGTAGAAATTCTCTATCACCAGCGCCCAGATGATGATGGTGAGCGCCTGGTAGAGCAGAAGGTAGACCAGTCTCTTATGGGTGATCCACTTTCCTATCACGATCGGTCCAAAGACCAGACCGACGGCCCGGAATGAGTGCAGAAGCCCTATCCCCAAAGCCACCGCGACCGCCTGTGCGTAGTAGCGCTCCACCATCAGAGCGACCAGTGCATCAAAGGCGGTAAAACCGACAAAAGCGTGCAGGAAGATCAGGTGCTTGATATGCGGTTCGTTTCGCATATAGGAGAAGCTGTCTTTGAACATCTCGAAAAAACCTTCGCTCTCTTCGGGCCTGGTCTCGGGAAAAAGCACGCTTGTCAGCAGGAAGAGCGCTACGATGAAGAGTGCCGCATCGAGAAAAAATGCCGTCTTTACGCCGACCAGGTAGACGACAAACCCGCTGACAGCCATCCCGAAAGTGTAGGAGAACGACCAGATAACGGAGTGGATCTCATTGGCCAGTTTCAGCTTCGCTTTATCCAGTATTCTCGGCAGCAGCGACATCTCCAGCGTAAAGTAGAAACTGGAGGCCCCCATGCGGATAAAGACCAAAACGAAAAGCAGCCATAACAGGCTTACATTGTCTACCAGCATCAACGGCAGTGTCGCGACTATCTCTATCGACATCAAAAGCGCCATCAACCTCTTTGGGGCTATCTTATCGATCAGGACGCCGCTGAACGGGGCCTGCAAAACACCCGGGAGGAAATGGAGCGCAGCGGTCATCGCGATGATGCCGGCGGAGACATTAAGTTGTATCAACAGGGTGTAGATCGCCACATTCGAGAACCAGGCACCGAAATAGGCGATCAACTGGATCAATGAGAGGCGTCTGAGCAGCGGCTCTTCGCGTAAGAGGGTTAAATAT
>CAZNQJ010000383.1:0-2548 GCA_964575205.1 uncultured Campylobacterales bacterium
TCCAAAGGCGAGTTTCGTGAAGACCTTTTTTACCGTCTCAATGTCATCCCCATCAACCTGCCGCCGCTGCGCGAACGCTACGAAGATGTCAAGCTGCTGGTCGAACATTACCTTAGAAAGTTCATGAAAGAGCACCGCAAACAGATGCACTTCTCAAAAGCGGCGCTCGAAATGCTGCTGGACTACCCGTGGCCGGGAAACATCCGCGAACTGCAGAACATGATGGAGCGCATCGTGCTTATCTGTCCCGACGGGGAGATAACGCCGCAGGGGCTCAACCATGTCCTGCCCTTCAACTACCAGAAGATGTACATGCCGCCTGAACCGGCTCCCGCTCCGACAGCTGCGGTTGAACCGGCCCCTGCCGCCGCGGCGCCGCAGAGCCGCGAGAGCGAGCAGCACACCCCTCCGAAACTGACCAAAGCGAGCCTCAAAGAGATGGAGAAAGAGTCCATCATCCAGGCCCTGATCGACAACCGGGGCATCCAGACCAAGGCCGCGGCACAGCTCGGTATGACGGCCCGCCAGATCGGCTACAAGGTGAGAAAGTACGGCATCGAGCTTTAGAACAGAGTTTGCATACAGTTAGAAAAACAGAGGAGAAGAGAATGCCACTATTTTTCTACAGCAAACCGCTCATCAAGACGGATACCGGTTTTACAAGCACCACGCTCGGTTCGGCACTGATCTATTACGACAGACCTGCCGCACTCTATTACGGACTCTAAGGTCCGTTCTTCCCCGTCGGCCTTTTGGCTGCAACAAAAGTACCTATTCCTTACTAACATTAATACAAATCTAACAACATGTCGGAAACAAGTTTTTTTTATTCCTTGACAAACAACACAACAGTTTTTCTCGTGCGCTCAATTTGAATTTATATAAATATAAAAAACCACTATGTAACAATCTGTCACGACTTATCACAAAATAATAACATTTTTTTAAAAATACCATAAGTAGATATTAATTAATTTATTATTAAGTTTATCATGTAGATAATGCGTACGTAGGCGTTGTGCATGGCAAAAAAGTTCGCATCTGAACGTGCATTTCCTTTCCTGCAAGGCGCTAAATTCTAACGAAAACATAGGGAGATATAAAATGAAACAACCGACAAGATATATGAAAAGTGTCCTCTCGTCCATAAGCATTACTACGGCGTTATTGCTGGCAGGATGTGGCTCGAGTTCAAGTTCGACTGCAAGTGACGCGCCTACGAGCGAGGCTCAGACTCAGACTCAGACTGTAAAAGCCAGCGTTAAAACACCGCTTCAGGATCTGACGGGTATTCCGGTGGACCCTCTCTTCAATGTTGTATTTAACACGGCGATGGACCCTGCTTCCATCAATGGCGAAACAATCTGTCTGGTTGCAGAGAATACGGACACTGCAGTTGCCGGAACAGTAACACTGCTTGAGGACAAAGTAACTGCCGTCTTCAAGACTACCGAGGCGCTGCTTCCCGGAGAAGTCTACAACCTCGTCGTAACAACCGGTGTACAGGACCTCCTCGGCAACCACATTCTCAGCAATGTGACTTCTACCTTCAATGTCAGCGATGCAGCACGCATCGCGGTACCTTTAGCGATGCCTGTCGTCGGCACGGTACTTAGCAACGATGCTACGCAGCTTCTTCTCTCATCGCTCAGCGGCATGATGGGTTTGACTGAACTGCTCCCGGTCCAACCCGATGAGCTGTTGGCATTGGCCGCTTCGGATTTGACGCTTAACGATCTTCTGGCTGCTGTCCAGGCACAGAACCCGGCAGCCGGTACCGTCGGGGAACTCCTCGGCACACAATTGTCGCTGGGAGCACTGCTTGGGATCTTGAGCGATAAGCTGCCTGTCGGTTCGTCAGCGCTGGCATCTGTTGAAGCTGTTATCGCCAAGCTGGCTGCAGCCCCTGGTGACCTGCTTGGCCAGACCCTGTCCCTTGGTGACATTCTGACACTTCCGGCTGAACTGCTGCCACTTGATCCGACAAGCCTCTCCGCTCAGGATGTACTCTCCGTTGCTACCAATCCTTTGGCACTGCTTGAGACTATTGCGCAAGTCCTGAATGCCGGCGTTCTGGTTAACGCTCCGGTTGTCGGTCCGATCATTGCAAACGTAACCTCAGTAGGCGGCCTTGTACTCGACGGCGGTGTTCTGACACAGATCCCGGGCGCTGCCCAATTGACCAGCCTGATCTCACTCGACCAGCTTCAACTCGTCAATACGATTCTAGGCTCCGCCGATCCTCTTGCGCTCATCGAAGCGATACTGGGCGGCGGCGATCTGACAGGACTTCTGAGCGGAGACCAGCTTGCTACAGTAACCGGTCTACTGGCCGTACTGACTCCTGCTGAGGTAACCGGTCTGCTTGGCGGACTGACTTCAGGTGATGTAACCGGTCTGCTGGGTGGACTGACCGGCGGCGATCTGACCAGCCTGATCTCCCTGGAGCAGCTTCAACTCGTCAATGTGATTCTAGGCTCCGCCAATCCTACCGCGCTCATCGAAGCGATACTGGGCGGCGGCGATCTGACAGGACTTCTGAGCGGAG
>CAZNQJ010000384.1:0-2536 GCA_964575205.1 uncultured Campylobacterales bacterium
CCGAACTCCCCGACCAGGTCAAGCGAGTCGATGTTCAGCCCGTTAAAACCGAAGAGATAGCTGATGATCGTCCCGGTCAGGATATAGCCGATGATGTGCGAGATGCCGAAGCGTTTCAGGATGATGCTGAGCACCGTCGCGATAGCCAGTGTTAAAAAGAGTGTGAGCAGCGGATTTTCCATAAACAGAGTATATGCTATAAACAGGCGGCTTTTGAAAGAGTGTCTGTATAAAATAGCGTCATCATCTCTCTTCTCCGGGCGGACAGAGGCAATTGGGCTCGAGAAAAGAGGTCAAAATCTTCACAAATCTCGGCAACGCTCCATGTCCTGCTTCGCCTCTCAGTTTTTTCAATTAGAGATTAAAGCGCCGTCCTTTAAATTAACAGTACATCGACGCAGAGCAGCGTCACCGTTGCCAGCAGGAAGAGGTTGATCCCGCGGAACAGCGCTCCGGCCCGATCCGGGGTGAGCCGCTGAAACAGCATCCTGGTTCCGGCAACAGTCGCCGCGGCGGCCAATACCGACAGCAGCAGCCACACGGCCGGGTTCTGCACAGCGAAGATCCCGGCGGCAAAGAAGCCGCAGAAGATCGTCAGCATCCACCATACAAACACTACCCTGCGGAACCCGACAGGACCGAAGTACTCCACGGCGGTGGGAAACCCGGCGGCGCGGTAGTCGTCGTGGTATTTGGCTGCCAGCAGCCAAAAGTGAGGCACCTGCCAGACGAAAAAGAGCAGCCCGAGGGCGAGAAACTCCGGTTCTGCCAGACTCCGCCCTGCGGCCAGCCATCCGATGGCCGGCGGGATCACTCCAAGCAAACCGCCGGGAACGACGGCGAAGGCCGAATGCCGCTTGAGGGGCGTGTAGACGCCGTTGTACCACAATGGAACAAAAAGGAAGAGGAGCAGTCCCGTATCGCCAAGCTCCCGGTATACCAAAAGCGTCGCGGCGGCAATCAGCGTTACCGAAATTGCCAGAGCGGCAGCAGGGGTGATCCGGCCGGAGGGGATGGGACGCCGCTTCGTCCGGGCCATCCGGCCATCGCTCTCATGCTCCTGATACTGGTTCAAAGCCGACACCCCCAGCGCCAGCAGCAGCACGGCAAGGGTGGAGAGTCCCAGGAGCGACGCATTCCCTCCCCCCGCCAGCACGAAAGCGAACACCGCCGAAAGTGTCACCGCCGCCGAAAGGCGGAACTTGGTCAGTTCCATAAAGAGCCGGATCATTTGACCTCCTTCAGGTATTGCACCAGTGCCTCTATTTCGTCGGAAGAGAGCATCTTTCCAAACGGCGGCATCACCCCTGCCGGGAACCCTTCCACCACATCGGCGTTGGGGTTCTGAATGGAGTTACGCAGGTACGCTTCGTCGGCGGTCACTTCCCGCTTTTTGCCGTCCGTAACGACCTTCTGAGTGCTCTGGTAGATCCCTTTAAGCGAAGGGCAGATATTTTTGGAGCCGTCGAGGCTGTGGCAGGCGGCGCACCCCTTGGTCTTAAAAAGGGCAGCCCCGTCAAGCGCTCCGGTCCGGCCACTTGTTTCCGGTTCCGCCTCGGTTTCCGTCTCACTCTTCAGTGCCGTTTTCGGAACCGGTTTGACCTCCTGTTCAGCTGCAGCCGGTTTGGCCTCCGGTTCGGGTACGGCTATGTTTTCCGCCGTATCCTGCTGTTTGATAAACGTAACGATCGCCTCCATCTGACTCTTGTTGATCTCATCCGAGAGGTTGGGCATGACACCTTCGGGGAACCCCTTCACCACATCTTTGGCCGGGGTCCGCACCGAATCGCGGATATACGCTTCGTCGGCGGTCACTTCACGCAGTTTGCCGTTGGTCATAACCTGGACCTTTTTTCCGAACAGTCCCTGAAACGACGGTCCCACGATGACCGATCCGTCCAGACTGTGGCAGGAGGCGCACCCCAGCGTCTTGTAGAGCACCTCACCCTCTTCCTGCGGCGCACCCTTGTCATGAGGGCTCAGTTTGTCGCTGCCATACCACGCATCGAACGCCGATTTCTCCATTACCTCCACTTTCGAGAGCATTCTGGAGTGCCCGGTGCCGCAATACTCGGCACACTCGATGTCATAGCGCCCCTCTGCGGTGGCCTTGAACCACAGGTGGTTATCCCGGCCGGGCACCACGTCCTCTTTGACACGAAAGGCGGGGACGTAAAAGCTGTGCAGCACATCGTTGACCGGAGCGTGGAGACGCAGCCGGATATTCTCCCCTACGGGTACGTAGAGCTCGGCGGTCTGTTTGCCGTTGGGGTAGATGAAAGTCCAGGACCACCGTTTTCCCAGCACCTCCACGCTGAAAGCATCTTCAGGCACGGTGCGCACCTGTCGAAAGGCGCTGTAGCCGTAGTAGAAGATGACAAAGAGCAGTATCGTAGGGATCACCGTCCAGACGATCTGCAGCCCCAGATGGTCTCTTATATTGCGGATCTCGTCAGGCTTCACCCGGCTGTGATGGTAGCGCAAGATAAAATAGATCATCAGCCCCACCACGAGCAGAAGCATCGCCAGCGAGATG
>CAZNQJ010000385.1:0-2528 GCA_964575205.1 uncultured Campylobacterales bacterium
TGCTGTATTGGCCGTCGTTATATGGGACGAAGATCAAACCTGCCAGATCGATGTCAGGGATATCACTTGAATTTGTCGCGTACGGTGCGGCACTGGCCACCGATCCGGACGTTGGGTTGAAAGTAAAGAATTTTGCATTGGCATTGGAATTCCCGCGTCCAGCACAGAATTTGACATACATACCGATACTTTCCATCAAGGTAAACTTCGAACTTAGACCATCGAACTCAACATTGATCGTGTGGCCCATCGGCGATGCAGCCGGATCGTCATCACGCATGTTGATGAGGTGACCGTTTGTTGAAGGACGGCGGCCGATACTGAAAGTCCATGGAATGTCGGTTCCAAGGAAGGTGTCGTTTCTATAGAAGAAGTAGGCAGAGCGCACACGCACTACATCATCATACGGGTTTTCATTGGTGATCCAGTCAAATGTCTCAAACCCCGGGTACCCCCCTGCAAAACCACTGCGGTTGCCATATGCTTTGTTATAGGCAAGTTGGCCGGTAAAACTCATGTTCTTTGTTGCGGCCCAGTTCATGTTTAACCATAGACGGTTGGTCATAAGCGCATTGTTTTTCTGCGTTGAACCGTCCGCCATTTTATATTGGAGATTATCTATTGCCGTACGGAAATCTACGCCGAATTTTAGAGCATTGCCTGCAGTGCGTTTGTTAAGCTCTGTAAGCTGGGCTTCGACTGCGGCAGCTGCTTCTTTTCTGTCCTCTTCCGCTTCATCTTCGCCCTCTTCAGCTGCCGGTGCAGCCGCTTTGACTTCTGCAAGCTCTGCTTTAAGCGCTGTCATTTCCGCTTCTATTTCGCTCATGCGATCGTACATCGATGCCGCCTGCGCATTACCGCTTAATAGTACTGCCGCTGCTAGTGATACAAGTAAAGGTTTGTTGATCATATATGAATCTCCGTTTTTTTTGGCAGTAAGTTGCCTGAACTTTCGGATAGATTAACTAAAGTAATATAAAAGTAGTTTTAAACTTCCTGAAAATCGTCATTTGCCGTTCATTTGTTTTTAAAACAGTTGAAAATTAACACATTATATTATGTTGGATTCTATATCAGAGTGTTACAAAGAGTAAATTGTGCGGATACAAAAAGTTCAGCAGAGCGTAATAAGACAGCTTAAATTTAATAGTATTCAGGTAAAATTACGCGATTTTCTCTCACTAACGGGAAAAATATCTCAAGTATCACGCCAAAAAATCGGTGCAGAAAAGTCTGAAATAATAGACTTTGATGTTGGCGATACTGAAGCAAACCGATCAAAATCTAGCACAAAATGTGCTAACAATAAGGACCACTTATGGTAACTATGAAAGACTTATTAGAGTGTGGTGTACACTTCGGACACCAGACACGTCGCTGGAACCCGAAAATGAAAAAATACATCTTCGGTGTTCGTAAAAACATCTACATCATCGATCTTCAAAAAACATTGCGTTACTTCCGTAACACATATCAGATCGTTGTCGATGCTGCTGCTGAAGGACAGACTGTTCTTTTCGTCGGTACAAAAAAGCAGGCGCGTTCATCTGTAAAAGAGGCGGCGATCAAATGTGGCATGCCATACGTTGACAACCGCTGGTTGGGCGGAATGCTGACAAACTTCCCGACGATCCAGAAATCGATCCGTAAACTTGAGATCATCGAGCAGATGAGAGAGAACGGCCAGATCGATCTTCTTACTAAGAAAGAGGCACTGATGCTGTCTCGTCAAGCTGAGAAACTTGAGCAGTACCTTGGCGGTATCCGTAACATGAAAAAACTTCCGGACATGCTGTTTGTCGTTGATGCGGTTAAAGAGCACATCGCCGTTAACGAAGCACGTTGTCTTGGTATCCCGGTTGTTGCACCACTGGACACAAACTGTGATCCTGACCTTATCACTTACCCGATCCCAGGTAATGATGACGCTATCCGTTCTATTCAGCTTTTCTGTCGTGAGATGACGGATGCGATCAACGAAGGTAAAGCGCTTAACGCTGACAATGCAGCCAGCACAGAAGAGATGCCAGTAGAAGCAGCAGCAGAAGAAGCTGCTCAAACTGAAGAAACAACAGAGGAAGCATAATCATGGCAGTTACAGCAGCAATGGTAAAAGAGTTGCGTCAAGCAACTGATGCACCGATGATGGATTGTAAAAAAGCCTTGACTGAAACAGAAGGTAATTTTGAAAAAGCGGTAGAGTGGCTTCGTGAACGCGGTATCTCTCAGGCGGCTAAAAAAGCTGACCGTATTGCGGCTGAAGGTTCTATCGGACTCAAGATCGCAGACGATTTCAAAAAAGCGACTTTGGTCGAGGTCAACTCTGAAACCGATTTCGTTGCGCAAAACGACGGCTTTAAAAATCTTGTCGCCACAACGGTAACACAAGCGTTTTCCTCTGATGCTGACGGGGTAGAAGGTCTTCGCGAAACAGAACTTGACGGCAGAGCTTTCAGCGCTTCTTTTGATGAAGCTGTTGCGAAAATCGGCGAGAAGATCGTCGTTCGCCGTTTAGCGACATTGAGCGG
>CAZNQJ010000386.1:0-2524 GCA_964575205.1 uncultured Campylobacterales bacterium
CAGGGCAAACGCGCATCGGTGCAAAATATCTGGCTACTCGAAATGTGAAAGAAGTTTATTCTTCGCGATCTTTGTCAGATCGGAGGGAACGGTTTTTTTCAGCGTCTTTTTAATATCTGCACTCAGCATCTCTACCAATTTGTTGTGGGTCTCCTTCGGAAAGGCAAGATGCCAGAACCGGGGCGACTCTTTTTCGATGATCGTCTTTATCTCTTCGCTGATGGCTTTGAGGGTTCGTCTGTCGCGTTCCAGCACCGTGTCGTGCGCTTCGCCCATTGAGGTACCCAAACGCCCTCCGAAACGCCCCGCCTGATCACTGACAAGTTCGTCCGTCTTCTGATGCGATTCGATATAATCCATATCGGTAATCAACTCCAGTACCGTCGACTCTTTTTCCGTTCCGCGGTGCTGCATATGGCTCACCTGCGCACTGCCGTGTCTGTCTATCCCGCTCACTTCTGCGACCCTGTAGGCTTTAAGCTGCCCCAGGTCGGCTATGATAAGTATATTTCCGTTGAATTTCATAAAATCCTCCTGTAACCATATTTATCTATCATACTCCACATTCCTTAAAAATGCATATAATCCAACAATTGTAGTTTAAATAAATAGTATACTGGAGAGATGAAAAAGTTATTGGATTGGATCGACCGGAAACGGATACAGCATGGAAGAATCGTGGTTTTACTGGCCGCGCTTGCCCTTTTTACAGCGCTTGCCCTTGTTTTGGCATTGGTTTACGCTTTATTTATCGGGCTGGCCTACATCAACCCCTATCTCGTCCTTCTGCTGACGGCCCTGTTGTTACTCCTTATCGTCTATAAAAACAGATCTGTCTGAGCTGTGCTATAATCCCGCCAAAATTTGAAAGGTGCGGTGATGCGTCCTAAAGGCTTTGGCAAACGATACTTTACGCTCTCCTCGATTCTGGCCCATGCCGTCGCGCCTAAACTGCACTCACAGATCACCCGTGAGAGCATCCATCAGGGAGTGCTTTTTGAAGAGAGCAAAGCAGATGACGACGCACCGCCCGATGAAGAACTCACCGCTCTTCTCTGCCGTCTTAACGACAAGCCCTGCCATTGTAACTGTTACTTCAAGCATCTGACCCGCCTCGTATTTCTTTTTCTGAAACTATTCAGTACCAAAACCTGCAACTGCCGTTTTTACAGCTTCCGTCGAACCGGAACCCACCCGCCCAGCAAGCACTATTTATTCTAATCATTACCAATACCGTTGTCATATCGACCAAAAAATCACATAAAGAACAAGGATATACCCATGCCGAAAAACAGTGTATCAGGCTTCCCCCGCATCGGGGAGAAACGCGAGTTGAAATTTGCTCTTGAGAGCTATTGGAATCAAAAATGCGACTTCCAGGAAGTTGAAAAAACAGCACAGGAGCTAAAACGACGTCACTGGAACTACCAGAAGGAGGCAGGGATAGAACTCATCTCCTGCTATGACTTCTCCTACTACGACCTCATGCTGGACACAACCGTCATGTTGGGGGCCATTCCCTCCCGTTTTGCCGATATAGACAATGAGACAGAGCTCTACTTTGCGATGGCCCGCGGCGACAAAAAGCACACGGCGATGCAGATGACAAAATGGTTCAATACCAACTACCACTACATCGTACCCGAGTTAAGTGAAACGATCGACTTTAAACTGAATGCGGCCAAAATCCTGGCCGAACTTGCCGAAGCCAAAGCCGCCGGCATTGCGCCGAAAGTCAGCCTGATCGGGCCGCTCACCTATCTTGCGCTCGCCAAGAGTGATGACAAGAGTGTCGATACCTTCGTCTATTTCGACAAAATCCTGCCGCTATACGAAGAGCTGCTGCGTACGCTCTGCGATCAAGAAGCCGAGTATATTCAGATCGACGAACCGCTCTTTGCAAAAGATGCCGACCCCAAAGCCCTCTCACTGCTAAAAATCGCTTACGACAGGCTGGGCGCTGTTTCCGACCGGCTCAAACTGATCGTAACGACCTACTTTGAGCACTCGAATGAGGCGACCAACGTCCTTGTCAACACACCGGTCTACGCCCTCGGCCTTGACTTCCTCTACGGCGATAAAAACATGGAGAGTCTCGACGCCATTGCGAAAAGCGGCAAACAACTCTTTGCCGGTATCGTCGACGGCCGCAATGTATGGCGCAACGATATTGCGTCAACGCTGGAACGTCTGACAAAGATCGCAACCGTTGTCCCCAAAGAGCATATGACGATAACAACCTCCTCTTCGCTTCTGCACACGCCCTATACGCTCAAGTATGAAGCAGATATGCGCAGTGAGGTCAAAGCCTGGCTTGCGTTTGCACTCGAAAAACTCGACGAGATCAACCTCATCACGAAGATCTTTTTCGGCAGCGGACTCGATGCGTCTGAACAGCAGGCCTATGCAGAGAACATCAGAGCCAATATCAGCCGAAAACACTCCGCAACGGTTCATGACGGGCGCGTAGCCTCCCGACTCATAAACAGCCTGAAATCCGAACGGGACACCCCCTATGCAAAAC
>CAZNQJ010000387.1:0-2507 GCA_964575205.1 uncultured Campylobacterales bacterium
ATGGTTATAGATAAAAGCTTGTTGTCTTCAGACGTGCCTCTTGGCGGTAAGCTATTTTTACAGAATATTTCCAATGCTACTCCCAGTATTATTTATCCTGATAAAAAATATATAACAGAAGATGAATTAATCGCTAATATATTAAGTATCAGGGAGAAAGACTACCCCACAAATATGGCTATTTCATTTTTTATAGACTTTTGGTATTTTGCTTTATTTTTATTTCCTCTGTTCTTATTCGCAGTTATATATCTTTCGCTATTTATTATCAATAGAATATATTATAATAATCTATTATACATTATGGTGATGGGTGAACTGATCTATCTGCTTTATAATGTAGAGAATTCCATAAGTGATGTATTTTTGTATTTTCGAAATATATTTATTTTAATTCTTGTAATGAAACTATTCTATATATCCCGCAATTTAATATATAAAAAAAAGACAACCAGGTGGATGCATTGAAAGCTGCTGTGTTTTATAGAAATATGGATGAAGACGGAAGGCTTGTACATGATTTTACCGAGCAGTCATCGGGTGCATTGAGGGCTCTAAGCACGATGTTTCATCAGAAAGAGCCTGCAAAAGTGTTGAAATGGCACTGTTTTTTTATGAGCCTCATTTGAAAACTAATATTTTAATAAATGCATTGGGTGTACAAGACTCCGGCGGCATCACGGTATTTGCCAAAATGCTGCAAGAGTGTTCTTTACATGAAAAGTACAACTACTATGTTTTTGTGCTTAAAAATCAAAATATAATGCATGTTTTGGCTATGTTCAAGGCTGATGACAACTTTAGATTTATCATGATTGAGAATGAGGGAATTTTGTACAGGCTTTATTACGAAAATATCTTCTTTCGCTCATTTATTGAAAAACAGAACATTGCCCTCGTTTATAACTTTTCCGGCAGCAGCCAGTTTATGATAAAAACGCCGACTTTGATAAAAATACAAAATCTAATGTTCTATTCAAAAAAGCTGGATGAAGCCTATAAAAGAGCCGATAAGCAGCTGCTCTGGCTGAAACAGATCTGGTCGAAAAGGATTATTCTCCTTTCAATGTTAAAAAAGAGTCAAAACGTTGAAATTCAGTCTGCCCATGTAAAAGAGGTGCTGTCGGATTTTATGGACGTAACAGCGAAAAGGTTTTTTCTGAAAAATGACTTTTCTGCGACCAGGGCTTCTTTCAGTGAACCCAAAAAATATAATTTTGAAATGAAGGTGACATTTTTATATATTGTTGGGCCGCATTTTGATTTTGCGCATAAAAACATGCAGGATTTTGTAAAAGCCATGCGCTTTTTAAAAGAGTCCGGTAAGGATCTTGAGATCAAAATCACCCTTGGCTTTGATGAATTGAACCGCAGCGCTTTGTGGGACGGTTCGCTTAATGATCAGACAGTTTTTTTAGGCTATCTGAAAGATAGAAGTGCGCTGCAAAAACTCTTTAAAGACAATACCGTTCTTGTTTCGACATCAGTGATCGAGACGATCGGTCTGCCTGTCATTGAAGGTGTACAAAACGGAATTTTATGTATTGCACCGGATGAAATGTATTCCAAGTCAGTCTATGGCGATGATTTGTTAAAATATAAATTATTCAGTTCAGAATCCTTAAGCGATGTTCTTCTGGACATGTACAGTTTGTCAGAAAGTGAAATAAAAGAGAAGATCCGTAAAACCCAAACCTATATTATGAATAATGAGGCGGGAAAGTTTCACAGTGTTGTCGATCTATTCGATGAAGTATTAAAAAAGGAAACGAATGTTTAAAGATAAAACACTGCTGATCACCGGAGGAACCGGTTCATTCGGCAACGCTGTTTTGCAACGATTTACGGACATTGATATAAAAGAGATCCGTATTTTTTCACGCGATGAGAAGAAACAGGACGACATGCGCAAGCAGTACAACAATCCGAAAATCAAGTTCTATCTTGGCGATGTCCGGGATGTCAACTCCATCATCGATGCAATGCGGGGTGTTGACTTTGTCTTTCATGCTGCGGCTCTCAAGCAGGTGCCTTCGTGCGAGTTCTACCCGATGCAGGCCCTACAGACCAATGTGATAGGAACCGAGAATGTTCTCAACTGTGCCATCAATGCCAGCGTGAAAAAAGTGATCGTACTGAGTACCGACAAAGCGGTCTATCCTATAAACGCAATGGGTGTTTCCAAGGCAATGATGGAAAAAGTCGCTGTTGCAAAGTCCCGCAACCTTGATGACAAGGAGATCATGATAGCGTGTACCCGTTACGGCAATGTCATGGCATCCCGAGGTTCGGTTATTCCCCTTTTTATCGACCAGATCAGACATGGAAAAGAGATCACCGTTACCGACCCGGCGATGACCCGTTTTATGATGAGCCTTGATCAGGCTGTAGAACTCGTGCTGTTTGCTTTTGAAAACGGCCATAACGGCGATATCTTTGTCCAAAAGTCTCCGGCAACGACAATTGATCTCCTTGCAAAAACGCTTAAAAATCTTCTGGGAAGTCCG
>CAZNQJ010000388.1:0-2500 GCA_964575205.1 uncultured Campylobacterales bacterium
TATTTCTTAGCAGTCTTACCGGCTTTACGCACGATAGTCTCTTCCATGTATTTCACACCTTTACCCTTGTAAGGCTCTGGCGGACGGAATGAACGAATCTCAGCTGCGACCTGACCGATTTGCTGGTTGTCGTCACCTTTGATCGTGATCACGTTCTTCTCAACTGATATTTCAAGACCAGCAGGAATATCATAGTTGATATCGTGAGAGTGACCAAGCTGCAGGTTAAGTACTTTACCCTGTACAGCTGCACGGTAACCAACGCCGTTGATCTCAAGTTGTTTCGTAAAACCTTCAGTAAGACCTTTGACGATGTTTGCCGCAAGTGAACGGTATGTACCCCAGAATGCACGGTGCTCGCGTGACTCAGAGAGGTTTTTGAATGTCAATGTCTGGCCATCAAGTTCGATAGCTACATTGCCCATAGTGTCTAGTGTGCGCGCTTTATTCCCTTTTGCAAAAGAGACAACGGCACCATCTAAGCTTACTTTGATTTCAGCCGGTACTTCAACAGGAATTTTTCCAATACGTGACATATTATCTCCCCCCTACCAAATCGTACACATGACTTCGCCGCCAATGCCAAGCTCGTAAGCTTTATCATTAGGGAGGATGCCTTTAGATGTAGAAACAATGATCGTACCGTAACCGTTTTTGAAACGTTTGATGTCAGCTGCACCCTTGTAGACACGACGTCCGAGTTTAGAAACACGTTTCATCTCATTGATAACAGTTTTACCGTTTTCATCATATTTTAATACAACATTGATGCTTTTTTTAGGACCGTTTTCAACTACATTGAATGATTCAATGTAACCTTTGTCCGCCAAAATAGCGACAAGAGCTTCAACACTTTTAGAGTGCATAAGCGTTGTTACGTCCAGACGACGCATTGCAGCATTACGAATACGAGTCAACGAATCCGAAATTAAATCATTTACCATAATTTTTCCTTATTTGCTAAATACTTTTGCAAAGTATTTGCTGTAGTTAGGAGTTTCTCCGAGGAAGCCAAAGGCTTACCAAGAAGACTTTCTAACACCTGGGATTAGACCTTCATTTGCCATTTTTCTAAAGCAAACACGACAGATACCGAAATCACGGATTACAGAGTGCGGACGACCGCAGATCTGACAACGTGTGTACGCGCGAACCGCAAACTTTGGTGTGCGTTTCGCTTTCGCGATCATTGATTTTTTAGCCATTTGTGCGCTCCTTAGTGAACGGCATACCCATTGCTTCTAGTAGAGCAAAAGCATCTTTATCACTTTTTGCAGTAGTCACAACAGTGATATTCATACCGTGGATCTGCATGATTGAATCGTAATTAACCTCAGGGAAGATCAACTGCTCGTTGAGTCCGAAGTTGTAGTTACCACGACCGTCAAAACCGTTACGAGGCACACCACGGAAATCTTTTACCCGTGGAAGTGCGATCGCAACAAGGCGGTCAAGAAATTCATACATTTTAGCACCGCGCAGTGTTACACGAACACCTACCGGCATACCTTCGCGGACTTTGAAACCCGCTACTGATTTTTTCGCTACGACTACAGCTGCTTTTTGACCGGCAATTGCAGAGATAGTGTCTTGGATGCTTTGGATAAGCTTGTTATCTTTCATCGCAAAACCGGTACCTACAGAGATAACGATTTTTTCAAACCCAGGGATCTCCATAGGATTTTTGATTCCCAGTTGCTCTTGAAGCTGTGGCTTAAGAGCTAGATATTTATCTTTTAAACGTGCCATCGTTACGCCTCCACTTTGCGGACGTTAGAGACATCAATCGGCATCTCTTTGTTAACGAATCCGCCTTTTGGGTTCTCTTCAGTCGGCTTAACAGTTTTCTTAGCGATCTTGCAGCCCTGAACGATTACTTTATTTTTCTTAGGCATTACTGCTAGAACTTCTGCTTTAGTGCCTTTATCGTCACCAGCAAGGATCTCAACAGTGTCACCTTTTTTGAAATTAAACTTTGCCATAATTAAACAACCTCCGGCGCTAGAGATACGATCTTCATGAAACCTGCGTAACGAACTTCACGACTTACAGGTCCAAAAATACGCGTACCGATAGGCTCTCTTTTAGCATCAAGGATAACAGCTGCATTGTCGTCAAAACGGATCAATGAACCGTTTTCACGGTGCACCTCTTTTTTTGTACGAACGACAACAGCTTTAACAACTTGACCTTTTTTTACTTTTCCAGTTGGAACCGCTTTTTTGACAGATGCTACGATAACGTCACCGACAGTTGCATAACGACGCTTAGAGCCGCCTAGAACCTTGATACACATGATCTCTTTGGCACCCGTATTATCAGCAACTTTCAAACGTGTAAAACTCTGGATCATTATTCAGCTCCTACTACTACGTTTTTAAGTCGGAATGATTTTGTTTTAGAAAGTGGACGACACTCTACAGCGATGACCTGGTCACCGATTTTCAGAGTATTGTTCTCATCATGGATAAGGTACTTTTTAAAACGCTTTACAACTTTG